>JAJZKY010000029.1 GCA_021803885.1 Planctomycetota bacterium | reverse complement strand
TACAACCTTGGAGGGCTTGCGAATGCCGTGGCTCAGTCCATTTGCTGTGGCCACCCAGATGTCGTCGCCCTGAAAGTCGAGATTAAGAATGTAGTTATGCGCCAGGGTTGTGCTGGATTCCATGTGGCGCTTGTTGCCGCCAGGACGAGTGATGAGGATTTCGCCGCGTCCGGTTTTTGGATCGGGCCGATACGTCACCCACGTGTTGGTTCTGGTGTTGAATTCGCTGAGCCCTTTTTGGGTGCAGGCAAACACTTCATCGCCGCGCGATTTTACGGCATTGATGAAGTTGGAGATCAGACCGCTGTCCTTCTTTAGATAGTTGTGCCAGTTCCTGCCGTCATAGCTGCTCAGGCCAAAATAGGTGGAGGCCCAGAAGGTTTTTGTGTCCGGGTTCCAGGAAACGCTGCTGACAATGTTGTGGATCAGTCCCTGGTTGCGATAGAGAACCAGTTCCATCTCGCCGTCAGGATCGGTGTAGGGCTTCCAATAATGATTCGCCAGGTCGTAGGAGAGGACTCCGCCGCCCCACACCGCGAAATACACTTTTTCTGCGCCCACGGAAATGCTATAGGTCCAGGGCTCTTCAAACGGGGCATTGGACTCGTTGAATATTTGCCAGCTTCCGGTATAGGTGTCGAAACGGTTGACGCCGGCCGTGGTGGCCACCCAGACATATTGACCCTGCACAGCGACACCGTAGACCAGGTCATTCGCCAGGCCGCTGCTCAGGTTGGTGTAGTTCGTGAACTGGCCGCCGGAGTAGCGGCTGAGTCCGCCGAACGTCCCGATCCATACCGCCCCGGTTTGCTTATCGACTGCCACGGACATCACCGCCATGCCGGACAAGCCATCTTTCGTCGTGAAGATTTTCTTGATGCGGCCATCCTCCAGCAGCACCAGCCCATGGCCGGTGCCGGCCCACACTCGATTGCCATCCACCGTAACGCAGTACACTTCGCCCGGAGGAAATCCATTGGCCGAGGTGTAATTGATCCACTTGGTGTAGTAAGAAGAGGCTTGCGCCGTCGCCCACCCCGTAGCCAGAATCAGGAGTCCGACGATGCACAGGAGATCGCGTACTCGGGATATTGCTTTTGTCCGCTCCATCGAAATCTCCAATCGACGTGTCATAGTGTCTTCAAAAACTCAATCAGGTCGTTGAGCTGTGCTTTGTTCAGGTCAGACGTAACCCCGTGCTTGTCATGTGGATTGAACTTCGTCCAGATATCTTCCAGTTCCAGCGCTTCGCCGTTGTGCAGGTACGGCGGCCTCGTGACGACGCTCTCCAACTGCGGCACATCGAAGGCGCGGATGGTGTCGTCCGGTGTCGCGGTGCCCACGTCCATCAGAACTCGCGAAGTGTAATGGGACAGCGGTGAATGACAGGTGTAGCAACGATCCAGCGGCGGGATCAACTTGCCGTCCATCGTTCTGTCGCGAAAGAAGATCGCTCGCCCGCGCGTCTGAGCGTCGGTCAGTTGACTGTTGGAAGCCAGATGCGGATTGCGTGGCAGCCGAAGCGAATCGATATACGCCACCAGATCGTTCACTTCCTTTGAACTGAATCCCTGCGACCGGAAAATATACATCGCGGTGCGTGGACCGTCCTGCGTCTGCAGGTTCGGGTTCTTTCCGTTCCACTTGAAGGGCGACGTTCCATCGATGCCGTAGAGTGTCCGATTTTCCACCACGTCGCGACCCAACTTCGGCGTTTCCAGGCTCCACGCCAGCCCATCGGACAGCCCCTCATGCGGATGACAGGTAGCGCAGGCCATCTGTCCCTGGTAGCAGTGGCTGGCGTCGAAGAAGAGCCGCTCGCCGCTTCTTTCGCGCGAAATTTCTCTTGGCCCCCCCAGATCGATTGTCGATGCGATCTGCGTACTCCTCATATCCACCACGCTGACCGTATCGTCCATGCGATTGGCGATATACACGAAGCGGCCATCCGGGGACGCAACGACATCGGTCGGATTTCGCCCCACGGACAAGCGCTCAGCAACGAAGTGACTGGCGGAATCGAGTCGATTCGCCAGTTCCTGTTGCCGAGCCGGAGGAGTATGCAGCAGCAGGTGGCGAAGCATGGCAGTGTCGACGACAGAAACGACGTTGGCTCCGGAGGCGGTCACCAGCGCCCATCGTCCATCGGGGGTGACTGCAGCGCCGAAGCCGTCGGCATAGTAATGATCGATGTCGTCCAGCAGGACTTCAGATACTTTGTATTTTTGCGGGCCATCGGCGGCGGCAACCGCGGGTCGAATCACCGCCAGGCCATGCGTCAGGTACCATCCCTGCTGAATCTGGACCAGAGGATTCAAGTTCTTTGGCTGCATGAACGGGACCAGGAGATATCCGCCGGCTGAGGGTGGCAACTCCGCGATGTGCCGCATCTGGATTGCTCCCAGCACGTTGACGCGCGCAGCCACTACCTGATGGCTGGTGTCGATGACGGTCAACTCAGACACCGGCGGTTGATCGGCCGGCGCAATGCGTGCCAGCAGGTTCGCAACGTAGATGCGAGTGCCGTCGCGCGAAAGAGCTATGTATTCCGGATAATGTCCCGCCTGCAGCCGTTTGAATTCTCGCCCGGAGTTGAGATCCACAAGGGAGATGTCATCGCCCAGCGTGTTGGCCACGTACAAAACTTTTCCGGCGCGGTCTGTAGTCAGACCGACAGGTCTCCAGCCGACGGGGAGCGTTCGGCGAATCTGGAATGTCTCCGCGTCAATTTCCGAGACGGTATCGCTGTTTTCGTTCGAGACGTAGAGAGTTTTGCCATCGGGCGAAAGGGCGATTCCTCTTGGCATCCTGCCCACGCGAGCCCGTCGTACCACCCGCCGGGAGTAGGTATCCACCGCCAGGACCTGTTCGCTGTCCTCGCAGACGATATACAGCCAGCGGCCATCCAGAGAAAGCTTCATGGCCACCGGGCTTAGATACTGTGTTCGCGGAATGTAGCTGCCGGAATCCGAGTCGATTGTCTGTGGAGAGGCTTTGGCAACGGGAGGTTGCCACATGATCGCCGTGGCCGAGACCAAGACCATGGCCAACGCCGCGATGCCTGCCAGTAGATTGAGTAGGCGGCTGCCTCCGATGGCCGAACTTGCGGAACAGACCTTCATGGCGCCTTCCTGCTTCCGGTTGTCTCGGCGCTGTTGGTGGGCTGCGGTTCCGTCACGGTGAGGATTTGGTCGGCGCGGACATTCTTCAGTGTCTGTACTGTCCCGCTGGGCCAATGGATAATCAACGTATCGACTTCGATGTGCGAACCCAGGCCGAAATGCGGACGGGGATCACTCTGGGATAGATAGCCGCTTTCGGAGGTCGATTGGACAAACTGGTGCAACGTGCCTGCCACGGCCTCCAGACTCGCGCCGTAGCCATCCCGATTGCTGCGGGTGCCCACCAGCTTGATCGTCAGCCAGTGGTTCCGTTTTCCCGGAGGGGGCGTGTTGTGCAGCAGAATGCCCTTGCCGCCAAGGCTGGTCACAAACGCGTCGATATATCCGTCGTTGTCATAGTCGGCGAAGCAGGCCCCGCGCCCGACAATTTGCTCCCGAAAGAAATCTCCGGCGTGCAGGGAGACATCGGTGAACGTTCCGTTGCCAATGTTGCGCAGCAGGGAACTGGGCATGGGAACCAGCCACACCATGCCGCCATTCACGATGAAGAGGTCTTTCCATCCATCGTTGTCGAAGTCGAAAAAGCCATCTCCCCAGCCGACAAACTGGCCGGAGACGGCTCCCACGCCGGAGGCATTCGTCACATCCTGAAATGCGCCTCCCGCCTTGCCGGGATTCTGGTAGAAGCGGTGAAAGTGGGCGTCAGAGACAAACAGGTCCTGCCAGCCATCATTGTTGTAGTCTCCAAAAATGGGACCCATGGCGGTGGATGCCTCGCCGTTTTGTCCATAGGCGACGTACAAATCGGGAGCGACATCGGTGAAGGTCCCGTTGTGGTTGTTGTGGTAGAGGAAGCTCGGCATCGTATCGTTTGCGATGTAGATGTCCGGCCATCCGTCGTTGTCGTAGTCTTCGACCGTGATCCCCATGGCCCGTCCCGGCTGACTGGCAATTCCGGAGGACTTCGATACATCGGTGAAGGTGCCGTCTCCGTTGTTATGAAACAGCCGGTTGGTCTCCGGCGCGTAGCCGAGCGGCCCCGGATAATGTTGGGCGGTGTAATACTGCCGGTAATTTGGATCGAACTTCAGATAATTGCCGACGAAAAGATCCAGCTTGCCGTCGCGGTCGTAATCGACAAAAGCTGCGCCAGTCCCGAAGAATGGATTTTCCACGCCTGCTTTTTCCGTAACGTCTGTAAACGTTCCATTGCCGTTGTTGTGGTACAGAATGGCGGAGTTGTAGTTGGTGACGTACAGATCTTCATTGCCGTCGTTGTCGAAATCCCCTGCGGTAACGCCAACGCCAAAACCCTTTCCGGCGACTCCGGCCTGGGCCGTGACATCGGTGAAGGTTCCGTTGCCATTGTTGCGATACAGGTGATTCGTAGCATCCTTGCCGTCGGGCGCGGAGTGATCGGTGATTCCCGGAAGATAGCGACCGCTGACAACATATAGATCGAGCAGGCCGTCGTTGTTGTAGTCGATCCACGCGCATCCCGAGCCTGCGCCTTCCAGAATCGAACTCAAATCTTTTTCGCCGAAGGACTGGCGAAAAGCAATCCCGGCCTTCTGTGTAACGTCCTCAAATTGCGGCAACGGGGACTGCGGTGCGGTCGGCGCAGGAGGCGAGTTCTGTCCAAAAAGCCCGAAGGCGAGAGCCAGCACCAGCAGCGGCGTTGCTGTTGCAATTCTCGGTTCGAGTTGGCGCGAAAAATATCTCATCGGTTCCCTCATGGTCGCCCGGACTGCTGCGCGCGCAATTCGCCGCCTAGCAGAGTGGGAGTATTGAAGCGCCGCAGCGCCATCGGAAAGTGGTTGGCCGGGGCGAGAGCCGGACTGTCATGACATCCCTGGCAACCGCGGTCTTCGCCATTTCGCACCCATATCCAGCTCCGCTGCGCGTGCAGGATCTTTCCCTTGGGTCCCAGCAGCTCAAATCGGATGGGCGCGTCCGCCGGAACCGTGGCATAAAACGATCCATCGGATTCCACCGGCGCGTCGCCCACAATTCGTTCACGGTTTCCCGGTTGCTCCAGCGTCACGACGCGAACGCTTGCGATGCGCCCGATAAGACGCCCATTCGGCGCATCTTGTGAAATATACGAGTCGAGGCAGAGAATGCGCCCGGTTTGCACGGTTGGATGGAGAATGCTCCAGTAAATTCGCGGCAGCGCATGCGGCGTCAATGGGACCGCCTGCACGCTGGAAGCCTTTGCGTTTCGGTAGAGCACATCGCCCAGGGACTTGCCGGCAAGATCGAATGTATAGAGATTGAAATTCTTGTCGGATGCCGGTGCGGAGCCGTGCCTCGCCACGACCAGGGTTGCTACCCGAAGCTCCTGCGCGGATTGATATGCCGCCGCAGGTCCTGTCAGGACGGATGCGCGCAACGCTCCTGGGCGGATCGATGCAAGCTGTCCACCCGCGGAATTTCCGGCCACGTTCTTCGTCTGGAGAAACAGGATGGTGCCGTCGGCCAGCTCTATCGCTCCACTGCGATTCTGGTTGGGCATGGCCTGGTCGCGAAGCAGCGTGAGTCCTGATCCGTCCGGTCGCAGAGTGAAGAGAGTGCGAGATTGATGGAGGTTGCCGCCCGGCAGCAGCGGCGACTCCGCAGATACCACGACTCGCCCGCTGTGAAGCACGGTCTCGACTTGAAAATTTCCTGGCCCAAATGTAATGGGATGAGCGCTTTTCCCGCTTATTTGACAGATATAGATTGTTGATGTGCGATGTGCGCCTTTTCCGTCGACGGCCGTGTAGACGATTTGGTTCTGCGGCAGATACTTGGGTTGAAGGCAATCGCCTGTGCAGTGCGTGATCTGTTGCAGCCCGGTCCCGTCCACTGCCATCTCCCATATCTGCCAGAGTGCGCTCTTGGTCCGCTGGGCAGAAAAGAGAATTCGGGTTCCGTCGAAGGAAACCTGCGGGTCGGAGGCAGCGTAGAATTCCGGCGTGAGAGGAAGCACAGAGGCGGCCTGTGCGCCAGGGGTCATTCGCACCAGACGGCTACCTTGCGGAAAGCGCTTTGTGAGTCCGTTGGCCGTTACTATGGGAGCTTCAATGAACGCAATGGCCGGGTAGGTTTGAGAATGGGTCGGCGCAGCCCTTACGAACGGGACTTCGGTGGCTCCTGAGACTGCATGCAAAATGCACAGCCTGAGGAACAGACCTGCTGCCAACGTGATCCAGAATAGCTTCATGCCCGACCTTGAGCGCTCGACCCGGAAACCCGCTGGAAGAGTGCCTTTCTGCGGAAGGTACTGAAAAATATGGTACGAAGCCCATAGGGCAAAGGATGTGACGCATGTCACCAAACAGTTCGCTGCATCAGTGGTACTGGAGCGGAATTTCCATTCGTTACAAGATTCGGAGGGAGAACGCCAATGCCTACTAATGTGGCCGCAGCGGCAAACCAAAGCTGACATCGCCTGGCGAATTCGTCAGCCGTCGCGGGGAAGGGCGGTTCGGTGCTGCCCTGGATGACCGGCAGGCTTTCGCGACCTACACCGGTTCGTTGCGCGACGGCTTGCTGGTCCCGGTCTTCGCGCTGGGGGCGATGTTCGTGTGTTTCGTGCTGATCGCGCGGCAATTGAAAGTGGCATCGAATTCCACCGGCCAAATTGTGCTGAGTGTGTCATGAGCCTCAGGCGATCCTGCAATCACGCCCCGCAGCGTGGCCGCAGTGCTTGATCTTAGATGGCGCGTTTCTGAAACGGCGCTGCGTGGACGATGCCGGTGTCTTCGCGCACCGTAATGGTCTGGCCGGCGTTGATATTTGTCAGTCGTTGCGTGATGCCGCTGGGCCAGTGAATTTCGACCAGATCGGCTTTGTCAGACTTCGCCAGTCCGAAGGTCAGCACCAACTCGCTGGACGAAAGATAACTCGATCCGCTGCGCATGGTCAGCTTTTGTCCAGTCTGTGCCGACTGCACAAACACCACCGCGCCGATGCCGTTCCGATTCGATTTCGTTCCCCAGAGCTTGACGCGTAAAGAATGGTTGGTTGCGCCGGTATTGCGGAACAGCACAGCCGGCCCATCATTGACGGTCATGATCAGGTCCAGAGCGCCATCATTGTTGATGTCTCCATACGCTGCGCCACGGCCGACACGCCGCTCGTTGAAGGATTTGCCCATTGCAGCTGCGACATCCTGAAACTTGCCGCCGCCTTCGTTGTGAAACAGATGCGGAGCCTCCGCGTAATGGACCTGCTGCTGTACTTTCTCAATGTCGGGATCCAGATGGCCGTCGGCGATAAACAGATCGAGCCATCCGTCCAGATCGTAATCGAAGAAGAAGCAGCCAAAGCCGAGAGTCAGCAGGCTCTTGCGTCCAACTTCCGACTGAGGAGCGATATCGACGAACAATCCATTTTTTTGATTCTGGTAGAGCGAGATCATCTGGTTGGAAAAATTTGTAATCGCCAGGCTGGGATATCCGGAGTGGTTGTAATCCGCGGCATCGACACCCATGCCGGCGCGGGCCACGCCATCCTCACTGAAGCCGATTCCGGAGACCACGCCTTTTTCTGTAAACGTGCCGTTGCGGTTGTTGATGTAGAGTTTGTTCGGCTGGGTATCGTTGCTGATGGCAATGTCCGGCCAGCCATCCTGATTGGCATCGAGGATCGCAATTCCCATGCTTTTCGAAGTGGGGTCGTAGAGACCGGCTTTGTGGGTGGCGTCTTCAAACGTCCCATCGCCGCGGTTGCGCCAGAGCCGCACCGAGACGCCCTTGTAGGACTCCGGCGTGCAGTAGGCCTTGTCCTTGCCATCCATCGAACAATACAGGTCAGTCGCTGGAGTCCACGCAACATAGTTCGCCACCAGCAGGTCCAGATGGCCGTCGCGGTCATAATCGACCCAGGCTGCGCTGGTGCTGAATTCACTCGGCCCCCATAGCCCAGCCTTTTTCGTGATGTCGGTAAAGGTGCCGTTTCCATTGTTGTGGAACAGATGATTTTGTCCGTATGCGGTCACAAACAGATCGTCGTGGCCGTCATTGTCGTAGTCCGCCACCGCGACTCCCATACCGTACATGGGTACCGCGAGGCCTGCTTTTCGGGTGACATCGGTGAAGGTGCCATCGCGGTTGTTATGGTAGAGAGCCGACGTGGTGACGCGGCCTGGATGCCCGGGCCAGTTCATTCCATTCACCAGAAAAATGTCTTGCCAGCCGTCGTTGTCGTAGTCGATAAAGCCGACGCCCGGTCCCATCGTCTCCGGCAAATACTTTTTCCCGAAGGCGCCGCTGTTGTGCACGAATCGGATGCCGGCCGCACGGGTGATGTCTTCAAAGCGGATGCGCTCGCCTGTGGTGGATGTCGTTGTGTCTGCCGGTGCGGGTTTTGCCGCGGACGAACTGCTTGCAGGGCCTGCAATCGCCGCCTCAGCGATGGAATACGGCAGTGAGCTAAACAACGATGCCGACAGAGCAGCCCCGAAGCGCCTGAGGAAGGCGCGTCGGGGCGTTTGCGATTGTTCTTCCATCCAGCCAAAACCATCCAGGTTTCTACGCTTCAATTGCCACCTCTGTGCAGGACGGTTGAACCGGAAACACGACCCGAAATGGCGCCTGCGATTGTTGCGACATGCTTGCCGGAAGAATTCTCAAGCGGTAGAGGGACCGAAATATGTTCATGAATGGGTTGCCTCTCTCGGTTGTCGTCTGGATGCTTCTCAAGATACGGCCCCGTCAACGCCTGCGCCGACTCATCCGCTTTGAAGCGCAGATAACGCAGTTCATACTGATGCGCCAGGTTGGGTTTGCTCATCCCGGTAGCGCACAACATCATGTTGTAGTTCGCCTCCAGATCTTCCGGATCGATATCGAGCGCCTGCTGAAACTGCGCCTGTGCGGCCGCATATTTGTGTTGCAGAAAGTACACGCGGCCCAGATCGTTCCGGACCACGCGATCTTCTGGATATTGTTGCAGAACCTGCAGGAGTTGTCCGATGGCGCCGTCGTAATCGCCCGTCTGCCGCAGCATGCGCGCATAAAAATATTGTGCCCGCGCCAAATGCGGAGAAAGCTGTAACGCCTTGTCCAGCACGACCTTCGCGCCCGCCAAATCGCCGACCAGGATCCGCGCTCTGCCGATGTTCACCCATCCGTCAGGGTTGGTCGGGTCGGCCTGCGTGACCCGCTCAAACGCCGCCTCCGCTCCCTTTAAATCTCCTTGCAGAAACAATCCAATCCCATAGTCATTCCACCGCTGCCAGTCTGTTTTGGTGGTGACCACCTGCGGCGCGGGTTTGGGCGCATTCGGCGGCAACACGGTCAACTCTTCGTTGGCGCTTGCCATCACCACAATCGGCGGATCGGGAATGGCTTTGATCTTTCCCGAAACGTCGGCGGTATTTCCAGTGAAGACCATGCGCCGGTCGTCGTAGGAAGGCGTTACGTCGTGTGGGCCCGTGGTTTCGGAGACGCCGGCAAAGGAAAAATGAGTGTTGAACCAGGAAAACTTGCGGTAGTTAAGCTTGGCTTGCAGGTGAATCTTTCCGTGCGCATCTTTCGGGATTTGCAGTCGGAAATGGGCCGTGTCCGCCGCTCCCGGAGGAATCAGGTGCGCATAAATGGTGGCACGCGCCGCCCAGGCATTGCGCTTGTCGATGGGATTGCCATGCGCATCGATCGCCCACGAACGATAGAAGTGCGCTCCGGGTTCTACAGGCCCATGGCCGTTGTCTTCGACCATACCGCTCCAAAATAGGACGTGGCCGCTGTCGTCGGTTGCCTTCAGTTCCAGCCAGCAATCGAACGCGTCCACCGTTCCACCGGGAAAGAAGTGTCCAACGTTCAACGTGCGCACCACGACGTCGACACGCTCCGTATCTCCTGCACGAACCTCTGCATGGACACGGTCGAGAGGCGCTGTTATGGGAGTGACGGGTGGCCCCCCCGCTGCGCCTGTCGGCGATTTCATCTCAGATTCTTCACCTACCGCGAACGTCGTCGCCAATTGCGGCGCGGCATAGATCACCTTGTTATTCGATAGGCGATTCTCGGCTGTTTCCGGTGAGATGGCGAAAATGTCGACGCGGACTTTTTTATCTTTCAAAAAGTCTTCCGTGTCTTTCAGTTGCACCGCATCCTCGTTCACGAAGGGAAGAGCGGTATTGGCCGCGATGAAGCGATGCGAGTGCACCATGCCGTTCACATTGCCGGCATCGTTGGACGGCGTTGTCGGCATGTGGCAATCTTCGCAATCCATCGACTTTGGCGGATAGTAAAACGATCGCGCACCTAATCCTGAGACGCCGCTGGCCTGCCAATTGTCGTAGTCGTCGAAGCCGCGAATCCAGCGATAGTGATTGTCGGCCACGTCAAGATGCACTTTGTGGCAATTGCCGCAGTATTCCGCGGATTGGCTGCCGCGCATGAACGGCTTGAGAAATGTGCGCCGATGCGGTTCGGGGTCTTCTTCGATCAGATAGTCGATCAGGCGATGCACGATGGGATTTTTGCTGGTCACCAGTCGCTGCAGTTGCGGGTATTCCAGAATAAAATCGGCGTTGCCCATGGTACTCTTTTCCAATCGAATGGAGTGGCACACCACGCAACCCATGCCCGCCTGCGAGGCCGGAATAAAGAGGTGATCTTTCACTGGAGTATTGAAGTTGCCGGGAAAGAACAGCGCGGCATCGTGGCAACCCGCGCACACTTTGGAGGCCTGCACGCCGTCCACCTGCTGCATGTAGACGATCGCCTGCCGGTACCACTGATTGTTGAACGAGGAAAAGTGATGTGCCGAGCTTCCCCATTGCTTGTAAATATCGGCGTGGCAGGTCTTGCAGGTTGCGGAGTCGAGGAAATAATCCTTGGGCACAATTTTGCCGCTGTTGGTCTCGGCGTCGCTGGGGAAGAACGGACTCTTTGGCCCTCCGCCTTCATCCGCCTCGTCGGCCGGCGCCATGCTGGGGTTGTGGATGGCATGGTCCTTCTGCCAGGGAACGACGCGCAGCCACCATGCTCCTGCGGCGACCGCGGCGACAAGGGCCAGGGAAGTTGCGATTCGTAGAGCAGTTTTTGTGCCGCCATGCTGCAGCCAGCCTCGGTTGGCCGCCCACACCGCCAGTAGCATCGCGACCGCAAGCATGGAGACGATTTCATGCGCGTAGAGAATCGACCATTGCTGGCGACGCGCGCCGGTAACGACCAGGACAGCGCCGGCAATGCCTCCCAGCGTGAGCGCGATCCATCCAGCCTGCTCCAGACGGCTCCTTCCCCGCAGCAGCTTTCCAATTCCAGGACCGACAAAGACAATGAAGACGCAGCCGAGAAAGATGTGGAGAGCGACGGTCGCTTCATAGACCAGGGTCGCGGTGGGAAATGCGTACAGATAGACGGCGCTCGCGGCCAGCGCAACGCACAAAGCTATCAGCAATCGTCTCATTTTTTTAGATATCCGCTTTCCAACCCATCCCTGGCTGGTCCATCCCTAGTTCTTGTGTTATTTTATGCGGCGCGGGCAGTGTCTTTCTGCCAATGATTTCATTCCCGCAAACAAAGCGCCATGTAAATTCCTCAAAACTGGAAGCGTCCGCTCAACTGGATTTCGCGGCCCGGGGTCATTGCGGTCGTGATCGAGCCAAATTGCGGCGTGTTCACATAGCGGTTGGGTGAGCCGAGGTTGGTGTGATTGAATGCGTTGAAGAAATCACCCCGCACCAGAAATGCCATCTGCCGATGGATTTGAATGGCCCTTTGCGCGGAGAGGTCCATGGTCTGCATGCCCGGCCCGTAGACCGAATTGCGCCCAACGTCGCCGAAGGTATAAGGAGCGGGCGCTGCAAACGCAGCGGAGTTGATCCAGTGTGCAGCGTTTCGTGTCCCAGGGCCAAAGATTGGCTTGCCGGTGATGTTGGCGCGGATTGGGTTCTGTCCGAGGATCGTGCCGGCATTGGCCGTATCGCCAAAAACCGAGATCGTGAATGGGTTCATGGACATCACCCGCCACACCGTAGAGAACATCCAGTTCTCCGTCAAAACACGCGTCCAATGGGAACGCATATAGGCCGGAGTTTCATAGACAGCGCTTAAAACGAAATGTTGCCGCATGTCCTCGCCTGCTGGCCCCTTTTCGGCAGCGAGATCATTGTTGTTTTGAGGTATGACCGCCTCATGGTTGGGGGAACGGAAATCGGGCGCAGTGTCCAGCTCCTTTGAGAAGGTGTAGTTGGCCAGCAGGCTGAGACCGTTGCTGTAGCGGTGGCGAACATTGATGTAACCAGCGTCATACCAGCTTCGCGCCGTGTTTTCCAGCCGATAGATGGCGCTCACCGGAAAGGTGAGGCTGGCGATGGCGATGGGAGTGCCTTCAATATTGGACGGGATGGTCGTTCCCTTGGCAAAACTGATGTGCTGGAAGGGTCGGCGCGGCTCCACCGCGCCGGGTCCTGGCAACGCATTGTTGATCAGGACCGCCCGCATAAGATGCAATCCGTCGGCCCCGAGGTATCCGATTTCAACGCTGGTCGTGGTCCCCAGCGATTTCTCAATCGTTGCGTTCCATTGCTCGACGTACTGCGGTGACGGATGAAGACTGAATGAAGCGAAACTGACGACCGTCTTTCCCAGCACCGCCGGAGCAAAATTGAAGCTGGCAATGGCGGGATTCGGCGTATAGTTGCCGCCCTGGTTCGTCTCTGGAAACACCAGCGGCACGTTATGCCGCACGTCGCACCACGTCGTGTAGTCCACCGGCGTATCGAAGATGCCGTACGCGCCACGCACAATCATCCCCAGCCGAGGCAAGTTGTGCGCGATGCCAAAGCGGGGAGCGAAATCCAGGTCGTTGGCGTACGTTAGGCTTTTCGGATAATTCTGCTGGCCTCCGATGAAGGCAACTGGAGTGCCTGAAGAGATGTCGAGATTGCTGTTGGTATAGTGGGCGTCCCACAGCGGGCTGGTGTATTCATAGCGCAGGCCGTAGTTGAGGGTGGTATTCGCCGCGACGCGCCACTGGTCCTGCACATAGGCGTCGGCAAACCAACCGCGTAGGGACATGGCGGGAATGCCGGCCTGCCGCTGCCGGACCACGGGAAGGCCCAGTAAAAAGCTGGCCATTGCGGAACCGGTGCCGTCATTGGACGCGGTGCGCGATGTGTATCCCTTGGTGAACTGATAGAAGCCGCGGTTCTGGAAGAATCCCCACATCGGCCACAAATAACGCCGATAGCTGCCCCCAAACTGGAAATCGTGACGGCCACGTTGCCAATACACGGTGTCCCGGCCTTCATAGGTGGTGTCCCACTCGTGGCCTGGAGTATTGGCAAACGAGTCCCCGAAGCCTGAGTAGCCTTGCACGGCAAACCACGGCGCACCCCAGGCTCCCGGCCCGCCAAAACCCACCCCCTGTATGCCAAGCTGGCCGACAATATTATTCACATTGTCGTTTTGCGATCGGGCGAACATGGAAAGGCGCGACGCTGCGATGGAGGCGGTATTCAGTATGGCGGGCGTAAAAGTGTGGGTCCAGGAGCCGACGGCCTGCTGCGACAGATTGTCATTCGAGACGCCAAAACCCGGCAGGTTGATGGGCGAAAAGCCAGTCTCGCTCGACCCGGAATATCGCGCGAAAATCAAGTCTCCTCCCTTCATGTTGTGGTCCACTCGGAAGGTGCCCTGGTTCCAGGACTGCGTCTCGTTCCGCACGTCCATATAGTTGTTGGAGTCTACTCCCGGGCTGCCCATGTTTGGCCTTGGAAGGTATTGCGTCATGAACTGCACGGGCACGGAATTGAGCCTGTTGGCGGGAATTTTATTGCCTGGAAACTGGGTGCGCACCATCGAGCCACCACTGGTGGAAGCACTGGATGGGTCATAAATCTTCACCCCGCTCTGGCTGAAATCCCCGTGGATTTCCGCCAGCGTCGGCACTGTGTCGATCATGGTGTCGGTCTGGACGTGCCTGTACCCCTCGTAATTGATGAAGAAAAAAGTCTGCTTGGCGCGGTGGAAGATTGGACCACCGAGCGAACCGCCAAACTGGTTTTGCACCAGATATTTGTTGCTGTTCATCTGCTCGAACGTATTGGCGTCCAGCACTCCATTCCGTACATAGTCGTAGAGCGTGCCATGGAATTGTTGTGTTCCTGAACGAGTGACGATGTTAATCTGACCGCCGCCGCCTCCGGACTCGCTCGCTGTGTAGCTGGAGACGTCGACTCGGAACTCCTGGATCGCATCCAGGGAAAGGCTGATGTTCTGCGTCCAGAAGGTCGGGTCCGTATTCACCGCACCATCCAGAAGATAGTAGTTGGCGTTGGGCCTGGCTCCCCCTATGCTGAAAGCGGAATCCTGTTCGGGACGCCAGTAGCGCGCGTTGCCCACACCGGTTTGAGCGCCCGTGCCCATGTGCGCGCCAGGCACGGTGGTTACCAAGTCTAGAATCATGCGGCCATTCATCGGTAAATCCTGGATGCTCTTCGGCTCGACAACCTCGCCAACGCTGGTCTTCGTCGAATCCATCGCCACCGACCCACCCTGGACGG
>JAJZKY010000733.1 GCA_021803885.1 Planctomycetota bacterium | reverse complement strand
CGCACCATCGCCCGTTTCAACGTATGCAGCAGCGCCCAGGCCGTCTTGTAACTGTCCAATCCAAGAGCCCGCTGCAAGCCCAACGCGCTTGCCGCGTTCTTTTGCGTGGTCACGTACCGGATGGCACGGAACCAGACCATCAACGGCACACGGCTGTCCTGGAAGATCGTTGTCGCCGTTACCGAGACCTGCGACCGACACTCTGGGCAGAGCTAAAGTCCTCGCTCCATCGCCCATGTCTCTCGACCTGTGCACCGCAGACAGACGAGCCCCTCCGACCAGCGCAACGAGAACAGATACGACCGGCAAGCATCTTCTGTCGCGAACCGCAGCTCCAGTTCCAGTAACGCCCGGGGATAGTCTTCCACGGAAATACACTACCGGTTGGGGCAGGTTGAGTAATGTAAATATCCCTACAAGTAAAATGCTCCGAAAATTCCGCTCTACGTCTGCGATACTTTCGCCGTATTCTCCTCCAATACGAACAGCAGCAGAGAACGTGCGGTGACGTCATAGGTGTCGCCTGTTTGGAACATTTTGTTCCCATCGGATTCCTCCACGGTTCCGTCGATATTGGTATCCATGAGTCGGAGCCAGGCAGAACCTCCTGGGCATTCCGGCAGGGTGAATGTCACCAGGTCGAAATAGCCATTTACCACCATGAGCAGGGTCGCTTCATGTCCGCGCTGGCGGATGCCCGTGGTCTGGGCACGACCATCCAGCAACATTCCAAAGCAGCGCATGTTGGTATCGCCCAAACTGCCGGCCTGCATCTCCTTGCCATTGGCGTTGATCCAGGTCACGTCCTTGACGCGCAGTTTCTTACTGTATTGCCCGGTCAAAAACAGATTGCGGTGAAGGATTGGATACTTGTGCCGCAGCGCCGTAAGTTTTTGCACGAAACGGGTGAGCGGCTTGTTCTTCTCGATCAAGTCCCAGTCTACCCAGCTGATGTCATTGTCCTGGCAATAGGCATTATTGTTGCCCTGCTGGGTGCGGGCAAATTCATCACCGGCCAGCATCATGGGAGTGCCTTGCGAGAGCAGCAGGGTCGCCATCAGATTGCGCATCTGACGCTGCCGCAAAGCGGTAATCTCTGGATCGTCCGTAGGGCCTTCCACGCCGCAATTCCAGGAATGATTGTTGGAGTTTCCATCCTGGTTATTTTCGCCATTGGCTTCGTTATGCTTGTCGTTGTAGGAAACCAGGTCGTTCAGCGTGAAGCCGTCGTGGGCGGTCACAAAATTGATGCTTGCCCACGGTCTCCTTCCCTGACAGTTGAACAGCGATGCAGAAGCGCAGAGGCGCTGGGTCAACGCAGAGGTGGAACCGCTCCCCTTCCAGAACTCGCGAACGTCATCGCGGAATTTATCGTTCCATTCTGCCCAGCCTGGCGGAAACTCCCCGACCTGATAGCCGCCAGGGCCGCAATCCCACGGCTCGGCAATCAGCTTGACCGTGTTCAATACCGGATCCTGGCTGCATGCTTTCAGAAATCCGCTCTGGTTATCGAACCCATTCGGTTCACGCGCGAGAATAGTCCCAAGATCGAAGCGAAATCCATCCACGTGTGTCTGCTCGACCCAATAGCGCAGGCTGTCGGTCACCATTTGAATGACACGCGGATGACTCAGGTTGACGGTATTGCCGGCGCCGGTGTCATTGATGTAGTAGCGATTGTTGTCGGACAGAAGGCGATAGTAGCTGGCGTTATCAATTCCCTTGAACGACAAGGTGGGGCCAAGCTCGTTGCCCTCGGCGGTGTGGTTGTAGACGACATCCAAAATGACTTCGAGCCCTGCCTGATGAATGCAGGCCGCCATCTCCTTGAATTCGCGAAGCGTCTGGGCACGGTCGGAGGCGTAGCGTGGATCGGGCGCGAAATAGCCGATGCTGTTATATCCCCAGTAATTGGTGAGGCCTTGCTCAAGCAAATGGCTGTCGTTTACGAAGGCATGGATGGGTAACAATTCCACCGACGTAACGCCAAGGGATTTGACGTAGTCCAGTACCGCCGGCTGCGCGAGTCCGCCATAGGTGCCGCGAAGGTGTTCCGGCACCGCGGGGTGCTTCTTCGTAAAACCGCGAACATGCAACTCATACAGAATGGTGTTTTCAAACGGGACCGCCAAGTGGGCCAGACTGCCTCGCCTGTGGCGCCCGGGCGCGCCGATCCAATCGAAATTTGGATCGACGACAACACCTTTGGGCATGAATGGCGCACTGTCCCGCGTGTCGAATGTGAGATCGTCTCCGGATTCCATCTGGTACCCGAAGACGGCGGGGTCCCATTTCAGTTCTCCCGTATGGGCGGTCGCGTATGGGTCGAGCAACAATTTATTGGGATTGAACCGGTGTCCCTGTTCCGGCTCATAGGCTCCGTGGACGCGATATCCATAGACTGTGCCGGGGCCAATCTCCGGCAAATATCCGTGCCAGATCTGATTGGTATACTCGGGCAATTCAATCCGGTGCAATTCCTCGCGGCCCTGGTCGTCGAAGAGGCATAGCTCCACCCTGGCGGCATGGGCGGAAAAAACTGAGAAGTTTGTCCCACTACCATCCCAGGACGCGCCCCGCGGATAGGGAAGACCTTCTCTCAGCGGAAATTTTTTCTTCTTGATCACGATTTGCTTTTCCCCCACAGATTCCCAGACAGAAACAGCGAACGACTCCAAATGTTAGCTAGTTGGATGCAATTGTGTTGGATGGTGAATCTACGAAGAAGAGAGGTATTTCGCTCGATTTCCTGGGCACACATTTCCTACAAAAGCGCGTGTACGACTTGCGGAACCGTCAGCTCCGTATCCGTTCTGGTCCCATCGGGCATGGGAACATCCGGAGAAAATGACTGCGCGTTGCTGCAACATTGGTTTGTCCGTTCGATCTGCCGAACTTTGCCTTTGGTAACCAGGCGTAGAAGCAGGGTAAGAATGACAGCTCCCAGAACATCTCATGAAAACGGGCCATCACGGGGACATGCCGCTTCGAGCTTCTGAGAAGCACCGGTTTCAAGGCTATTTTCAATCCGCCAGGCAACCTTCCGCGTACCTTAGATGAGTGGCCAACATGCAGATGCTTCCGCCCGTATTTGCGTTGGAAATGGGAACCGTGTACGGTAGAGTGTCGACTGGGTGTATTTACTCCAGAGTCAATCTTTATCCATCGAGCCGAACCCCATTGCCCGCGAATCCCCCGCAAGACGGCACGCTGACGGACCAACAGTTG
>JAJZKY010000732.1 GCA_021803885.1 Planctomycetota bacterium | reverse complement strand
GTATGTGAGCGCAGGGAATGCCCTTGTTGCTGAGGTGTCTGGTGGAGGCTCCCTGTATCCGGTGCAGGATGCGCTGGGGTCGGTGCGGGCACTGACCGGGAGTGGTGGAACAGTCACAGGTACAACCGGGTACAGCATCTTTGGTGCGGTGATGAGCCAGAGCGGCACCCAGGGGGCACTCGGCTTTACCGGGCAGCAGTCCAGCGCCGGAGGGCTTGTGTACCTCAACGCACGCACCCTGGATCCGGCCACCGGACAGTTCATGGCCGCCGACACAGTCCAGCCCAATGCCGGGGGAACCCAGGGGTACAACCTCTACGCCTACGCCGCCAACAACCCCACGGCCAATACCGATCCCAGTGGGCATGGGATTGTGTCATATGCCGTGGAACTGGGGAACTCGGTGGCGGAGTACGTGGGCGCCGCGCAGTTGAGACTGGTGGGGTTACTGGCAACCCGTGCCGCTCTCATGGATTGCGCTGCCACCACGGCACTGCTCGTGGGCGGTACCGCTGCCTACTCCCAGGCCGCAGGGGCCGGGGTGAACCCAGGACTGCTCCTGATGGCCGCAGCTGGCGGGCTTCCCACCTGCGGATTGTCTGCACTGGGTAGCCTGGTGGGCGGCGGCGGTGGCGCGGGTGGAGCGGTGGGGCCAGGACCGGAGGAGACCAGCGTGGCGACACCGGCGGCGGGCGAGGGAAGTCTTTTGACCATCGAGGGACCGGGGGCATTCGACCCCGCGAGCTTGGAAGGGCTGACCTCTGAGGAGGTCCAAGCGCGGATCCCGTCCGGCTGGGTTGAGACCCCGTCAAAGAGCGGCGGCGGAGAAGTATTCAGCGACCCTGCCAATCCAGGACGACAGATTCGGATTATGCGTGGGTACGGGGTGGGCGTTCGGCCTGATCCGCTGACGAGCGGTCCTTATGTCGTGGTCTCGCAGAATGGGGTTGTCACCAAGTGGGCCCTCGCTGGGAATCCGACATTGCCATGAGTGACGTGGCAGTTGACTGGCTTGCGCAGGAAGTCAGGGACCTTTTGGGAACATCCAGCGTTGGCCTATATGAGTTCATCTGGTTGCTACGGGGTCGGCAACCGCAGGTTCGGTCTGCCGACACCCATCGGATTGCCAAGGAGGCACTGCAGGAGTTGCTTTCCGATGGGGACGGAAGGCTGGTCCGGCTGACATGGCCCAGCCAAATCTCACTCGGAGATGTTGATCCGGATTCTCTCCGCCAATCAGACTGGGATGATCCACGCCAAGGCGAGCCCTACGTTGCCATGGCACTATAGCAATGATGGCAGTTGTGAGAGAGATTCTGCCACATACCGACGTAGCCGGGGCTCCGATCAGCTATCGAGAGTGGGACGTCAATCAACCAGGGACGAGCGGTCGTGACGCCGTTCGGATTGTCACTGGCAGCGACGGCTCTGCTTGGTATACCGACAACCACTACTCAACCTTTACGAAGATGCGATGACCGAATACCCATCGGTTCTAGGACGGATTGGCGGCGTTTGGTGCTTGGGTTTCAGCGGCTCCCCTAATGACATCGCAGATAGAGCCTACGCTTGGACAAAGGCAGGCTTCACTGTCCGCACGGTTCGCGGCCGGAAGATGCGCCATTACAGGTCGCTATTTGATGAGTTTGCAGCCGCGCTCCAGTTCCCTTGGTACTTTGGCGAGAATGGCAATGCATTTGATGAATGCATGATGGATCTTAGCTGGCTATTGCCGGGGAGGGGTTATCTGTTTCTGATCACCGAGGCGGCTCAGACGTTGATCGATACGAAGGATGACGGCCTTACGTGGCTGGTCCGTTCTCTCTCGAGTGCAGCCAACGGATGGGCAAATCCTGTTGAGCTTGGGCAGCCGTCCAACCCGCAGCCCGTGCCGTTTCACGTCGTACTTCAAACCGACGAGCACGATAAGGAGATAACACTAGCAAAGTGGGTTTCTTCCGGGGCTGTGTTGGAGTGGCTTCAGATAAAAAACTAAAGTAATGATCGTTCACGCCGGAGGCACTGAGGGCTACCATATTATCGAAGTCAGCGACGACGAGTTGCTGTTGCTGTCCAATGCGCTAAACGAGGTCTGCAATGGTATCGAGCCATGGGAGTTTTCAACACGCCTTGGCGGACCGCGTGATGCAGCTATTGCGCTGTTCAAACAGCTACACAAAGTGTTGAACAGCCCTCCACCAGAACATTAGTGGTACATCGTTCAGCAGTATTAGGGGTCACCTCAGAAAACGGATCGCAGAGTACGCTAAGCCATCGGAAGCACACGCAAGGGCCTCTAAGCCCCTCAGGGAGTCCTGAGTAACCGTATCTGGTGGTTGGGTGTTGGGTCTGGTGAGGGCGTCTACCTCGAAGAATCAGCCAGTGCCAGAGGGTTCGCTAAGGAAAAAGACAGTTCTACTGTATAGGACTTTTGGCACCACTAAACGGTTACCATATTTCCTAGCGTACTCTGCGATCCCTTTTCTGAGGTGACCCCAACTAATGCAGATCCGAAACCATTTGTCTGGACCACAACGGCTGAGTCAATTTTTGAAAACAGTACGCCGTGGGCGAACATCTCTCAATAATATCGCCAGCTAATTACCATACACTACACCAGGTCCGTAAACTTTTTTAGGAGAAAACGGAATCATGCAAAGGCGTCGGATAGAAACTGTGCGCAAGGCCGCATTTGCTGCTGTGGTTACCGCGGCAGTCTGGGTTTGGATTGGACCAGTAGTTGCGGTGATAAGTGTAGCGGTAGGGATACTGGTGGGCCTTCTTGTATACCGAAAAAAAGCCCCAAGCGTGCCGGGTGCGGTCTATTCTGCTGCAGCAGACGTGATTGCTCCTGGCAGCCCAAAACGACGACCGGGACAGCTATCGCTGACGGCAAGTGGCATCAGCTGGCTTCCCAGCACGTACTCGGAGCGTCAGGGTGTGGGGCGGATTGATTTTGATTTCACTAAGGTGGTGGTTGCTCTCCAGAATGGCCCGGCACTGCTGGATCTAACCCTAGTGATCAGCATGCCCACTGGGCAAGTCTACCAGCTGTGCACACATCGGAGTGCAGCCCTTCGCCGGACCCTGCGAACCATAACTGACAGGCATGGCGGCGGCACAGCATAGTCGGCGTTGTGTGCAAATTATCATTCAAAGTACCCGGTCGGCGGGGGCAGGTTGGAACGTCGCAAACCAGCCAGACTGTCATGTCATCCTTGAGGGCAACCACC
>JAJZKY010000731.1 GCA_021803885.1 Planctomycetota bacterium | reverse complement strand
GCTTGGTGGCCGCATCACGGGCGCGGATAGCGTTTCCGAGGCGTTCCAGAGCCTTTGTGATGGGGCTGTGAGGCTCAAGTGGCAAATAGTTATCCACAGCTCATGCTTATTCAAGTATTTCAATATTCTTTAGTTCTAGATTCGTAGGAAAATTGATGATTTGAATCAATATGTTGTGTTGCTAACTATGAGAGATTCGGGGACTCCTGTGAGGTTTTCGGGGGCTTCTATGAGGTTTTCGGGGACTCCTGTGAGGTTTTCGGGGGCTTCTATGAGGTTTTCGGGGAAGCCTTCGGCACACCTGTGGATAACTGTAACATGCTAACTATGAGGTTTTCGGGGAAGATAGGCTCTGCTTACTCGTCGAGGTCGAGGAAGCTACCGCCCTGCCTCGTCAGGCGATTGGTCGAAGGCATTGGCGCGAACACATATTCTACCGTCCCCGCTAACCGGGCGCGCCGTCCCACTTTCGAGCGTTCCAATTCCTTACCCGCTTTATGCAGTGCCTCGCTATCTTTTGGCCACCAACCAACCTTGATAGCGGCAACGCGCTTGCCTTGCTTTACCGGCAGCACAGAGACGTTGAACGGGGCAATAGCGTTAATTTCCGCCACGGCAGGCTTTAGCACGTGCTTGTTCAGCTCGCCGAAGGTCTTGTAGCGACCCGGCGGGATACCTAGCAGGCCTCGGAATTCATCGAGGGTGTATTCATGAAAGGTCTTGTGCGAAAGGTTGGCAAGTTGTGCCAGGTTTTCGTACAGACTGACGGCGTACTTCGAGCTGAACGCCATCAGGATGGGAATGGCGATTTTGCCCCAGATGGTGGAGTCCTGAAGCACGGCCACCAGCCGCTTGTCGAAGCTGTAGGTGAGCACCCCGGCGGGCCGCTCCGGGTCGTCTAGGTCGTTGCCACCTAAGAACTGGACGCGCCGCGTGCGGCCATCGGGCAGATGCAGAGTGAGGATGGTGCGCATCAGCGCCTCCACCGCTTCCTCCACCATCTCGTAGCCCTTGTGGCCGTCAGGCTTCAGGTCGTCGATTTCAATGGTATAGTCACGCCCTTCTTCCACCCCCTGCCGGTGGGCATTGTGCCAGAGGATGGTGATAGCTCGACGAGCGTTGAGCGTTAGCTCATGGTGGCCAGAGACCTGAATCAGCTCAGCGGGCTTGATGGCCTCGCGGTCGCGGGGACGGATGTTAAGCGTCAGAACGCGGTCTTTAGGACTCTCGTCGCCCATACCGACATCATAGAGGTTTCTATGAAAAGAAAAAGTGAAAATTTTCACTTCAATCTTTCACAATTCCCCGAAAACCTCATAATTAGACCGAGAGCAACCCAGGTAAATTAATTTACCTGGTAAATATCATTACCAGGTAATTTTATTTACCAAATTTGTGCGCAAGATAGATTGCCCACGCCTCTTCGATGAGGGTGCCCTGCGTTACGCCGCGCCGCGTTGCCTCGGCGGCAATCTCCTCGGCAATATGGGGCAGCACCTTGGCATGCACCTGACCAGTACGCGGGCTGGGCGGACGACCACGCCTGCCGGTCGCCTCACGCGCCACGAAGCCATACTGCTCCCCAGCTCTGTCTACTGTCTGGATGGCGGCGGGCGCCGCGTCCTTGGGCTTGCTGCGAAGCTGCTTCAGGTCAACGACGAAGGGCTTGGACTGGTCGCTCATTGAGTGGCCTCCGTTAGACGCTGATAGATGGCTTGCGCAAATGCAGAGGCGTTCTTGATGGCCTCCTCCATGCGGCCTTGTGCAGGCATCGAGCGTAAATCGCCGCCGAACGCGAACAGGGCGGAGAACGCGGCACGCTCCATCAGGGAGGGCTGTACGATATCCACCCCCTGCCCGCTCAACGAAGCCTCGATGCCACGATGCTGCTTGGACTCTATGCTTCGGGTCATGGTGAAGACCACGGCGTGACGAATGGAGCGGCCCAGCGCTTCTTCCTCCTCGGCAATGAGTGCCAGCGTGCGTGCGCCTATCGTGGCGTCGAGTGTAGTGGCTCGCATAGGTGTGAGCACCAGGTCGGCCTGGCTAATGGCACGCGAGACTAGCCGCGAGGCCACGCCTTCCAGGTCCACGATGACAATGCCGCCGTCTGCATCATGTTTCTGGATGGTGCGCACAATGTCGGATTCCGTCACGTCCGCCAGCAATGTCATGCGCGGTGGCAACTCCCTTCTGTCACCCCACAGGGACAAAGAACGGTTGGGGTCACAGTCGAGCATGGTCACCTGAGCGCCTGCATGGGCCAGCTCGGTGCCCAACAGCACGGCGCTGGTGGACTTACCTGAGCCTCCCTTGGGCGAGGCGATGACAACAACCGGCATGGTCCCCCTTCTCCGGTCATTCTGAATACCAGATATTTCTTATTATCCGGTAATTTAAATTACCAGGATAATTGGGCGTGGTCAAGTGAAGGGGAGTGGGTGGCAGGTCGAATGAGGTTGCGCCCCGGCCTGCGCTTCAAGTCACACAAAGCCGCGTCAGCGCTCGTTGTCGGCTAGCAGCCCTTCCACATCCCTACCTCCATAAAGTACCCGGTCAATGATGACGCGCTCAGACGTGACGTGGAAGGCGATAGTTACTCGCCGCCGGTAGCCGATGGTGCGCAGGCCGGGGCGCAGCTCATCGCGGCGCATACCCCGCTCGGGAAAGGTGGCGAAGGCCAGGCAATAGCGTTGCAGCCGCTCGACATAGGCTAGCGCCCGCTCCTGCGAGGCATCTCCGGCGATGCGGTCATAGAGGCTGACCAGGTCGGCCAATGCCTCAGGGGCGAAGATGACCTCATGTGCCACGGTTGGCCTTCAGGCGATTGGCGTGGCGGGCGCGCATCGCCGAAGCTACCTGGTCAGGCGTTAGGCCCCGCGAGGGGTCGGCCTGCATGGCGTCATAGACCAGTACCACTTCTTCCCGTAGCCAGCGCTCCACGGCGGCGTCGCGCTCCTGCAAGGCACGCAGGCCGGCGCGCACAACCTCGCTAACCGAGGCGTAGGTGCCGGAAGAGACCAGGCCGTCGATGAAGCGCGTCTGCTCAAGCGGTAGGCTGACGGTACGCTTTTCGGTAGTGGACATGGGGGGCTCACAAGGGACAGTGGGACGGACGTGGTATGAATAATTCATACCACGATTTCCGCTTGCTGTCACGCATTGGCCAAATTTTCAAACGTGCTCACTCCCACATTTTGCTGGCGATATTTTTTTCTTCGGTGCCTGTGGCG
>JAJZKY010000730.1 GCA_021803885.1 Planctomycetota bacterium | reverse complement strand
GGGCGCCGGGTCCGTGGTCCTGCGCGATGTGCCTCCGGATTCGACCGTGGTCGGCGTTCCGGCGCACATCGTATACCAGGGCGGCAAGCGTGTGCTCATCACTGATCCGCGCGAGGTGAACGACCCACTCTCCGATGTCATCCTTGCGCTGGCGGATGAGGTGAAGCGATTGAAGGCGCGCGTGGAACGGCTCGACGGCGAACTGCAACAGGTTGCACGGCAGGAGGAGCCGACGACCGCGTTCATGGCGGAGGAAGAAGAACGCGCACAGTACCGAAGCGAGATGTCCTCAAGGTCAGATTACGTGAGCATGGGTGAGGGCATCTGATCTACACTCACAAGTGTTCTACCTTCCAATCCGCCGACTGAAATCGCATCGCTGCAAATCTTCTCTCTCCAGTACTGGATTGTGTCCTGCCAGCAGATCATTGAGAAACTGCTCCAGTGCCGCCGGAGTCAGTAAACGTTGTACCAGCACAGGTAGAATTGGCCATATTGGGCCTCCTCTTACATACCCGGATGCGAGACCTCGTTTGCGTGTGGCACCAGTTCCAGATACACGGATCTTGGCAGATTCGTATTCCAATGGCCGGTGGCTTTGGCATAGCCTACGACCCCGAAAAACAGGCAGGCTAAAACTATTGTCACGGCAGTAGGAGTCAGGACACGATTGCGCCAGCGCTCTTTCGCCTCACCTGCGCGGCGCGGCGGAAAAGATAATTGCAAGGCATTCTGCGCCGGGCACACAGCAACACATTCCATGCAGGCAGAGCATTCGACGGAGCGAATCTGCACCAGCCGATCCACAGGCAGATTTGCAGGACAGGCACGGGCACACTTCCCGCAATCAATACACGCAGCGGCATCGCGGCGGATCTTGATTGGACTCAACAACGAAGCCAGTCCCATCAGCGCGCCGTAGGGACACAGATATCGGCACCAACAATTCCGGACCAATAGCGAAAGCAAGATCAAGGTGGCGAGCACGATGACCCCGGCTTCCCCAAGGTTACGAAAGAAATTCAGCATCTTGACATCCGCGACCAGACCGTATGGCGAGCGCAGGAAGCCGCCCAGCGCAGCAGCAGACATGGTCCCAATCACAACGGCAAATAAGGCCAATAGAACATACTTCAGGCCGCGTAACGGCATGTCCAGCCACAAGGGCAACGTCACGTTTCTGCCCAGGACCTTCCGGCCAACTTTCCACAACATCTCCGAGAGGGTCCCGATGGGACAAAACCAGGAGCAGAACGCCTTCTTCAGCAGAAGGCTGGACAGCAAGAATACGACGAATAGAAACATGGCTGCGGGATGAATCTGCGGCAGCTTCCGCGTAACCAGGAGGTACTTGAAGTTCATCATCCCGGCAATCGGCAACCAGCCCTCGACCCCTGCGGGACGGTCCACATACATCGTCTGGCCGCCAGTCTCGTAATAGCGTGTCCAGAGATAGAACTGAATCCCGATCCAGAGGTTGAGCAACACAAAAGCCGACTGAACGCCATGCCGGAGCAACTGGGAGCGGTCTGGGACGCGCCGCCGACCAAGCTTCTTCGCCGTTGTTCGGGGGATGAGATTGCCTGGGGCCTTCTGGCGCTCCGCTTCGATCCAGTCGAGCGAGTCGCGTTGGGCTGGAAGCTGAAACGCAGCGGCTTCGGACTCTGTGCGCATACTCACCTTCCAGACCTACTGTAAAGAGAATGTATGCACGCAGCAGTGACTTACATCACAAAGTTCTGCAGCTTTCTCGCTCACTTTTTTATTGGATTGCGGCGATGCGTGGTCCCTCAAAGAAACAATTGCTTTTCCCTTGGGATGACCGCATCGGCATACTCGAAGCGCAACCTTTTCCGGTGAAGTCCTTCTCAATGATTTCTTCGAAATCCACGGAAAGTCATACCGTGCATGTTAAGATTTGACGGTATTTTCCAAGGAGTGTCTATGCGTCCCACAGATAAGCGGCCGCTGATGATTTCGAACGTCTGGATACAGGCAGCAGGACTTGTTCTGATGATCGGTTTTTTCATCATGGGGGTGCTCGCTTACTACACGTACAACGATGAGCCTCCGATACCCAACGTGGTGAAGAACTCAAGCGGCGCACTCCTCTTTACAGGTGCGGATGTAAGTGCGGGCCAGCGTATATTCCTACGGAATGGTCTGATGGAATATGGCTCGATTTTTGGTCATGGCGCCTATCTCGGCCCGGACTTCACAGCGGAGTATCTCCATCGTGCCGCTCACTCGACGCTTGCTTATTATGGCAGAACCAACTCCGATACCGCGAGAGCACGGACCATAGTAGATTTTAAAACGAACCGAGTCGACCCCTAAGACCCCGATAAAGAATTACGGCCCAGAAAAGCAGGCCAATCGTAAGCAATATCTGCCAAGCACGGCCCAGGTCGAGGTATTCAAAACCCTGGTCGCCGAACCATACGTTGCGGATTAGCCCCTGAATTCCTGCGAACTCGCCTAAGAGACTTCCTACAACAACGATGACAAGCGCTCCCAAAAGACCATACGCGAGTAATTTTTGACCGCGTGGTTCGCGGCCGGTAATCATTGGGACAAGAAAAATCCCCGCTGCAAGGAAGGAGGTGGAAACCCAGAAGATCGATAATTGTACATGCCAGGTCCGAACTATGTTGAACGGAAGCAAGCGTCCGAGATCAATGCCGAAGAATGTCTGGAGATCGGCGCGGTAGTGCTCCGATGCGCCGCCGAGCATCGTCTGCAGGAAAAACAAAGCCGCCATCACGAAGAAGAACCATGCGCAGGCATTTTGTGCTGGAGTCAACTGCACATCATCTGGAGCAAGAAAGGACATGCTCTGCTGCTCTCTGCCATGCCAACCCAAGAGGTTCCAGCGTCCGAAAATCGTCAATAACAGCCCCGTTCCTCCTAATAACGCAGCCAGCGAAAGCACACTCCAAACAATGGAGTCTGCCGTAGCGTGGTTAGCAACCAGCGGTTCGGGAGGCCAATTATTTGTGTATGAATAAGAATGACCGGGCCGAGTTGCTGAAGCAGCCCATGCGGTCCAGCTAAAGAACGCGGTCAACTTTCGAATCTGCTCTTGGTCACGAATCGCGCTGGGCCTAAGTCCGAATTTGGTCGTGGGCTCTCCGAAAAAGCCCGAGTAGTAAGAACGGCACTCCTCGAACGCATGCGCCTGGGCATCGGTATAGATGAGAGTTCCGGTCACTTTGTCGAAACGGTTCGTTTTAA
>JAJZKY010000729.1 GCA_021803885.1 Planctomycetota bacterium | reverse complement strand
AGCGGTCATCGCCCAATACACCTATGATGCTCGCGGGTACCGGATCACGGAAAGCTATCCGCAGGGTGGCAGCGGCGTCGCCGCCGGCACGACGAATTACATCTATTACGATGCCAACTGGCAGGTGATTGAAACCCGCACCAACGGCACAGCGGCTTCCAATGTCACCTCGCAGATGGTCTGGAGTGCGGCGTACATCAATGCCGCGGTATTGCAGGACAGCTACAGCGGCGGGGTGATTCAGCCGAATTCGCGGCTCTATTTCACGCAGGATGCGAACTGGGACACCACGGCGGTGATCGGCTACGACAGCACCACCCAAACCTGGGGCGTGGTGCAGCGGTATGTTTACAGCCCGTACGGCACGATCACGGTACTCAATGCCGATTGGAGCACGCCGCCAACCGGCACGCAGCCGCTGGTGAATAATCTGTATCAGGGGATGACGCTGGATGCGGTGACGGGGCTGTATGATGAACGCAATCGCGATTACTCGCCGAGCCTCGGCCGGTGGATGGAGCAGGACCCGGCCCAATTTATTAACGGGGCCAATACGTATCAGTTCGTCAATTCCTCGCCGGTGGGGAATGTGGATGCGGAGGGAGAGGCGGGTTTCACGCTCGCCTACCAGACGACGTGGGTTCCTCGTCGGCGCCACGAGGGGGCGTTCCACGGGTGGTATATACAGTGGCTCATAAGACCGCAAAACAAAATCATCTTCCCGGCCAGCCTGCACGAATTTGTCATACAGCACATGGAAATCACCGTGAGCGTGTTCGATGCCAAAACCGGGTTGCCCATCCATTCCAGGAACGGGCATATAAGCTACTGGGAGGCTTGGCACGCGGTGCCGGGCGCCAGGGTCCCTCGTTGGCATTCTAAGGGAGGCACGAACGACATCTGGAGATGGCGCACGCGGGAGGGGCGCCACACCAAGGGGCGGATAACGTTCGTCGGCACCGCAGCATTTTACACCGGTGTCACCCTGAAGGGGTGGGCGAAAAAAAACCCACGGACACTCGCGGGCGACCTGCTCTCGACGGCCCAAAATCCGCATTTCCAGGCGGATAGCAATATTATCACTCGCAGGTTGGTTGTGACGTGGAACTGGTGCAAGGATCGCGGGCTTGACAAAATATCCTACACCAAATGAGGGCCGGTGGCCCGGGCCCCGTGTTCCGAGCGGAACCTAGGGAAAGGTTTATCAGTATGAAGACGGTCACGAGCAATACCGCGTCAGCCTTTGCAATGACCGGGCTCTTGCTGGTGGGTTCCATCATCCTGAATCCGTCTGCGTGCCGCGCGGGCCCGCCGGCGGTCTTCCGCAGCGGGCCGCGCCCTGCAAAGTCACGCAAATTTTCGGCGTCGCACTGGGCACTGCACGAGGTGTATTCCGGCCCTTCCGAGGGGGACCTTGCCTCCCTATCGCCAGGCGTCATGGCGGATCGTGCCCTGGTCGAGGAGTTTCGGGCGGCGACGCAGGGTGGGCCGCCTGTGAGGCCGACGCCACGGGCTGAAAATGCCATTATTGACGACGTGCGAGCGCAGGGCTGGGCGCTAAGGATGCGCGAGTCACGGGCCGCGCCGCTCTGGGAGTACGCCGCCGGGAACCGGCGTTTTCCAGCGGCTTGGCGCTACTTTGCCGCCTACCAACTGCTCATGGCGAGCTTGCGCCCCGGCGAGACAATGGCGGATGTCGCTTCCCTTTGCGGCGGGTGCCCCTGGCTCCGTCGGCAGATGCTTCGCCTTGCCAAGGCACCCTTGTCGGCCGGCGGCAACACCACGGCGTTCTCCATCCGGCTCGCAAGCCCGGGGGAGCCGCACGGACGGCTGCTCATCGCTCTCGCAGGCAAGCACTCGCTTTCATCGGCCTACCAGCAACTTAAGGGTAAACAGCACACCGCTGCCATGAGCGAACGGGTCACGGCGATAGGAGTTCAGGTGGAGGGGCCGGAGTTCAAGGTTCCGGGATTGCCACAGGCCACGAGGACATTCTGGCTCACGGCGCCGGTGGCGCCAGGCGGGCGGCCGGTGCTTGGGCAGACCCTCCCCGGCTGGGCGCTCGGCAATTACACCTCACCAATTGTCAAAGCATCAGCGCGACGGACGGCCGTGGTGGCGGCCCTATCGGTTTCGGAAATGCCTCCCGATTTCTGGGCGGCATTAGCGCGCTGTCACTCTCTGGCGGCGGGAAATCGCTGGCTCGCGGTGCAGCTGTTCCTCGTGACCGGGATCAAGCCGGGTGAACGCCTTGGCGAACTCGAGCACGCTATGCACGGATTTCCGCCTTGGCACCGCTGGCAGGTGAGCCGGATTATAGGAATCGCTGGCTTTTTCCCCTATTATCACCAGTTGCCCAGTGTGCCGGGTGGAAGCACTTGGTATTGCTTATGCCCGGTGTCCGCCCGCAGGCCTCATACCGAGACCTCTTTCCCAATTTCGCTGCTTCACAACCTCAAGCGGGCCCAGTTGGTAAGCTGCCTGAATGGTCGTGGGCGTGCTTCCTGGCAAAGCGACATTATTGTCAACCTGGCGCCTCAGTGGAAAGAGTACAGCAAGCGGTATATTTTGAGCGCCGTCAAAGCGGCGAGAAAACTGAAAAAGTAATTGGCACTGGCGCCGCCCATGGTCCGTTTCCGAGCATCGCCCCGGCGCGTTATGATTCCACTATGGATTCCATTTTGAGGCCGTATTATGGTCGCGATAAATGAAATTCCGTTATCCGCGTTCGGCAATGGCGGCCGCCGAGGGCGCGTTCCCGCTTGCGCCGTGAGCGGCAGCTTCACCAGCGGCACCACCACGCAGACCGAATCGGCCAACGCCCAGAATCAGATCACCTCGATCTCCGGCTCGGCCACGCCGACCTATGATGCCAACGGGAACATGACCTCCGATCAGAACGGCAACACCTATGTCTTTGACGCATGGAATCGGCTGGTGGAGGTAAAAAATGCCGCCGGAGCGGTCATCGCCCAATACGCCTATGATGCCCGCGGGTACCGGATCACGGAAAGCTATCCGCAGGGTGGCAGCGGCGTTCCCGCCGGCACGACGAATTACATCTATTACGATGCCAACTGGCAGGTGATTGAAACCCGCACCAACGGCACAGCGGCTTCCAATGTCACCTCGCAGATGGTCTGGAGTGCGGCGTACATCAATGCCGCGGTATTGCAGGACAGCTACAGCGGCGGGGTGATTCAGCCGAATTCGCGGCTCTATTTCACGCAGGACG
>JAJZKY010000028.1 GCA_021803885.1 Planctomycetota bacterium | reverse complement strand
TGCTCAGCTCCCAAAGTCATCCGGAACCTGGCCATCTTCGTGCGTACATCCGACCGCCATCGACCGATTTCGCGGACCTTTCGGCCGCCTGAAGGCGGGGGGGTTTGCGGATCCCCGACGGAGGACTCTAAAAAACCCTCGTCTATAAGTCGAGGGGTTAACCCCCGTCGATTGGAAATCGACTATCGTCCCCCACTTGCTCACCGTCCTGTTCTTCTATGTACTCCTTAATCGTCTCGTCTTTAATCGTCCCGGAGCTCACTGCAAGATAGCCACGAGCACACAGGGGTGCCGACCCCAGAGCTGCTTCCTCAAATGCTTGTACTCTTGCAGCAACATCCGCGAACTCGTGCCCTTCAGCCACTGCATGATCTGGCTCACTTTCTGCGTCGGCCGGTAGCTCAAGAACACCTGAACATGGTCGCGCGCGACCTTGCCAAAGATAATCTCCAGCTCATGTTCCATGGGTATCTGCCGCACCTGGTCGCGCACTCGAAGGTAAGCGTCCTACCGTCTACAGGCTGGCGGCGAAGCGGTTCGGGCGGTAATAGGCTGGTGCATGAAGCACCAGAGAAGCGCAAGCTCGGCGGGCAAAACGAGCAACCCCAGTCGGAAGATCTGTCGACGCAGCGCCGAAGAGCGGCGGGGATGGCTAGATCGGCACGAACGCAGTGGCCTTTCCCAGAGGGACTTCTGCGCACGGCACGGATTGGCGCTTTCGACCTTCACGTACTGGAAGCGCCGGGAGCGAGCCGCAAGCGGTGAGCAGGCGGAGTCGTTCGTGGAAGTGCCGCGGGCTGTCGACGAGGGGCAGGGCTTGCCGATGATGGACGCGACGGTGCTCATCGAGTTGCCCGGTGGAGTGCGCATCGAGATGTCCCAGGCAACGGAGCCGAAGTGGCTGGCGGGGCTGCTGCGGGAGCTGGGGGCGGTGGCATGTTCGCGCTGAACCGCACCACGCGGGTGTTCCTGAAGGTCGGAGTGACGGATCTGCGTCTGGGATTTGATGGCCTGTATGGCCAAGTGGTCTCGATCCTGCGGCAGGACGTGCTCTCGGACCACGTTTTCGGGTTCTGCAACCGCGCGCGCACCAAAGTGAAGTTACTGATGTTCGATGGGTCGGGGCTGTGGGTGTGCGCGAAGCGGCTCGAGGGCGGCCGATTTGCGTGGCCGCAAAGTGGCGAGGCGGAGATCGACACCCTGGCGCCGCAGGCGGTGCTCTCGGGCTTTGAGCGCAAGGCGCGCAGGCACTGGTACCGCCGCGCGCTGCCCGGCATGGAAGCGCAATCGACAGAAAGTTCTTCATCGACATAACACACAGCGTTCACGTTGGGATATAATCTATCCCAACATGAACGCCGTTCTCTCCGCCACCTCTGCCGAAGAACTCGGCGCGCTGCGCGCGCAGGTCGAGTCGCTGCAGGGCATGCTGCGCGTACGCGAGAGCGAGGCGGACCGAGAGATCCGTCAGCTGCAAACGGCGCTCAAGATCGAGCGGATTGCGCGCGAGCGGGCGGAGACGAAGCTGCAGGACCTGCTGCGCCGGATGTATGGCCCGAAGAGCGAACGGTTGAGCCCCGATCAGCTGAGGCTGCTGCTCGAGCCACTCGAGGCCGATGAGCAACTGCGCCAGGAGCGCCCGCCGGTTGCTGCTGCGCAGGCGGCGGTGAAGGAGAAGAAGACACCCCGCAAGGGCGGCGGACGGCGCAGAGCGCCTGAGCATCTGCCGATCGAGCGCATCGAGATCGATCTGCCGGAGACTGAGAAGGCGGGCATGGTGCGCATCCGCGAGGAGATCACCGAAGAGCTCGACTACCAGCCGAGCCAGTTCATCCGCCGTCACTACGTGCGCTTCGTGTACGCGGACCCGAAGAAGCTGGCGGCCCCGAAGATGTCGCCGCTGCCCCCGAGGGTCATCCCGCAGGCGGGCGTCGGGGTGGGCCTGCTGGTGCACCTGCTGGTCAGCAAATATACCGACCACCTTGCGCTTTATCGCCAAGAACAGATCGCCGCGCGTGTCGGGGTCGAGCTGCCCAGGCAGAAGCTGTGCCGCTGGGTTGAGCAGTCGGCGCTGCTGCTGCGCACGGTCCATGATCGATTGCGCGAGCGGATCCTTGCCACCGGTTATGTCCAGGTCGATGAGACACCGGTGAAGGTCTTGGACCCGGACCGGGGCGGTCATGCCGCCCAAGCATACTTGTGGACGTATCTGTCCCCGCTGTCGCAGGCGATCGTGTTCGACTTCGATCTGTCGCGCAGCCGCGGGAACCTGCGTGAGTTCTTCCCGCCCGACTGGCAGGGGGTGCTGCAGTCCGACGGCTACGAGGCGTACGAGAGCTTCCTGCGCGACAAACCGCGCATCGTCCACGCCGGGTGCATGGCGCATCTGCGTCGCTATGTGGTGGAGGCGCTGGAGGCCGGGGTGCACCTGGACATCGTGGCGCAGCTCCTCTCGGACATCGCGCTGCTGTATCGCATCGAGACCGAGGCGAGAAAGCAGGTCCTCTCGTACGCCGATCGTGCCGAGGTACGACAGCGAGAGAGCGTGCCGATACTCGAGCGGCTGCACGAGCAGTTCAAACTCGTTGCCGAGAGCGAACTCCCCCAGAGTCGCCTCGGCAAGGCCGCCGTCTATGCCCTTGCCCGTTGGGAGACGCTGACCCGGTACGCCAAGCCCGGCATGGGCCATGTACTGATCGATCAGAACAGCGTCGAGCGTGGTATCCGCCCGACCAAACTTGGCGCAAAGAACTGGATGTACATCGGACACCCGGATGCCGGCTGGCGCTCGGCCGTGATCTACTCGATCACCGGGACATGCAAGCTGCTGAAGATCAGCCCGGTCGATTACCTCACCTGGGTTCTGCCCCGGCTCGCCGCCGCTACCAGCGGACAGATCGATGGGCTCCTCCCTCACGACTACGCCGCCTCCCTCGCGGCCGCCTGATCCGTTCGCCTGCCACAGCGCAGCTCAGACCGCTACCCTGTAGACGGCGGGACGCTTACACTCGAAGAGCGACATCGCCCTTCAGCACGGCCTTACGGTACTTCGGTATCCATACCACATGCACTTTCAGGTCGCTCTTCGAGTGCGCGACCAGTCGGTAGTGTCGCATACGACCACGTTACACGAACCTGAGCTTCGCCTGAAGGCAAGGGGTTCCCACCATCCCCGAAAGGGACACTAAAAATACTGCCAGATCGTTAAAAATAAAGCATCCAGTGACAATCTGCCTCGACTTCTGGCGCCATATTGAGGTGATTTACGATTTCGCCGAGGTACCGTGCAAAATGAGCCAAATACCGTCAGCTGAGCATGAGCGATTGAATTCTGTACCACGAGTCGGCATGCCCTCCGATTTCGCTCTTACGCCACGAGTGAGAGAGAGCCTGAGTCATCAACCGAACGTGCTGGTACTACTAGCTGCCTACAATGGAGAGAAATGGATTACGGAACAGATCAAATCAATATTGGCGCAAGTTGGAGTTAATGTTCATATAATCATCAGAGATGACGGCTCTAGTGATAGGACGCTCGACAAGATCAGTAGCCTATCAAATGGCGATTGCCGGCTCACCCTCATGCCCACATCAGAGCCAACGGGTTCAGCGGCGCAAAACTTCCTCACCCTGATGCGCGAGAACTCTGCCGATGGGTTCAATTTTGTCGCATTTTCGGACCAAGACGACATTTGGCACCCCAAAAAACTGGCCAGGGCCTGCGAACAGCTGAATAACGTACGCTTAGCCGGCTATTCAGGTGCGACTATCGCCTCATGGCCGAATGGTCGAAGAAGCCTTCTTAGGCAGGTCCCCATTGTGACCACTGGAGACTACCTGTTCGAAGGGGCAGGGCAAGGATGCACCTACGTGCTACGCGCCGAGTTCTACCGCGAGGTGCAGGCGTTCGTGATAAGGCACCAGGCTTTCACGAACAAGCTGCACTACCACGACTGGATGGTATACGCCCTTGCTCGCTCGTGGGAATATGGCTGGGTATTTGATTCGCAACCCTTGACCTCATACCGGCAGCATTCCCTTAACGATACGGGCGCGCGCTCCACTTGGGCCGGAATGACAAAGCGACTTCGGTTCATCAGCCAAGGTTGGTACCGGTCTCAACTGGCTGCAATCGCTGCAATCTGCATGACGGCCGCACCCTGGAGTTCCACCGTAACAGCCTGGCAATCACAATTCTTAGCCAAGGATAGCTGGGCGCGCCGGCTGCGTATCGCATCATTCATCTTACGGCATGGCAGACGGAGAACATCGGACAACGTGATCCTGATGCTCAGCGCCCTGATCGGATGGATTTGACCAGGCCAGGGGGGCTCGAGCGGGCGGCTCTGCCAGGCGGTGACCTCGGCCATCACCGCGTCCGTCACGGCGGTGACACTCCGGGGAGACCTCCGGGCCGTACTGCTCGGTGAGAAATCCCTGGATCTCCCGCACCGTCATGCCGCGGGCGTACATGGCGATGATCTTGTCATCGAAGCCGGTGAAACGTCGCTCGTGCTTGGGGATCAGCACCGGATCGAAGCTGCCCTCACCATCACGGGAAATGTCGATCCGCAGCGGCCCGTCCTCGGTCAGCACCGTCTTGGCGCTCGTCCCGCTACGGTGATTGCTCGCCTCCTCGGGCTTCTCAGCGCCGGGGGAATAGCCCAGATGATGCGAGAGCTCGGCCCCCAGGCAGCGCTCGATCAGGGCTTTTTTAAACGCCTTGGACGCCGCATTGATTGCATCGGCGCTCATCGGCCCCTTAACGACCTGGTCGATCAGCTCAGAGGGAATGCTCGGCAGGGCGGCATCGGCCGCCCGGTTCTTCTTGGTACGTGGCATAGGTGCTCCAGGTTCTCATGCTATGCCTCGCACACAAAATTTTGCACACTCTCAGCTTCTTGGGCGACCCCTCTAATGCGCAAGGCCCGTCCGCAATCCACCCTCCAAAACGGCTACAATGGCGCATGGACCAAATGACCCCAAGCCCCCGCAGCGCCGCCGCCGATGACGACATTACCCTCGCGGAGTACTTCAACCTTATCAGGCGGGTCCGGTGGCTAATTCTCGGATTCGTAGCCGTCTGTACCATCGGTGGTGCCTTAACCGGCCTCCTACTGCCAGCCAAGTACACGGCAGACATCGTGCTTGCGCCGGTGTCCCACACCTCCGGGACGCAGCAAGTGGGTAATCTCGCGACTCTGGCCTCGCAGTTTAGCGGCCTTGCATCGCTAGCTGGCATCTCGATCGGCCAAGACACAGAACGAGCGGAAACCTTGGCAGTGCTTAAATCTAATGCCCTGACAGAACGCTACATCGCAGAAAATGATCTACTCCCAAAACTTTATCCGAAGCTCTGGGACCAACGCACGAAGCGGTGGAGAACGTCCAATCCCACCAAAATTCCCACGCTTTGGAAGGCCAGCCGGCTCTTCCGTAGAAAAATCCGAACAATAACGACCAACGGAAAAACCGGCATCATCACGATGAAGATCACCTGGATCAATGCAAACGAAGCGGCAAAGTGGGCTAATGGATTAGTCGCGCTAACCAACAGCTACTTACGCGGCAAAGCAATTGTAGAAGCAAAAAGAAATATTCGTTACCTAAACAACGCAGCCGCCCAGACGGCGCTCGTACCCGTAAGAGACGCCATCTATAGCATTCTGGAAACGCAAATCGACAAGGAAATGCTGGCGTCCGGCACCACGGAATACGCGCTCAAAGTACTCGACCCTGCACAACCTCCGCAATTGCCCTCGTCTCTGAAGCCCCTTACTTGGGTGATAATAGGCCTCTCTGGCGGTCTTGGTCTATCGCTGCTTCTGGCGTTCTTCCGTCTCGCATGGAGCAAGGCTGGATGACTTGTGCCCACCTTTTATCTCCCTGAACAAAAGGTGAATCAGAGCAATACAAAATCGCTTTCGCAAGCAGAGGACGAGGCAGGTGCACCATCTAATCGCCATTGCAATCGCCGCTTGGTTCGGCACCGGTATCCTCTGCTACGCGCTCTTCCATCGCGTCTCCTACAACGTGCTCGATCCCATAATGGTGATCGCAATCTTCATTCCATTCAGCGCCTCACTTCTAGCGGTACTATGTGCTACCGATCTTGTTCCTTGGAGCAAGTTTCTATTATTCTCGGGGGTCCTCGTCAGCTATCTCGTGGGCGCCAGGGTGGCTGGTAGCTTCCTTGACAGAGAGCTCTTCCGGAGAAATCTTATCTCTATAGGAAATCAATTCACCCAGGCTGAGATAAAAGCCCTTCTCTGTGCGGCGGTTGCCATCACCGCCATTCTCGCTGTAATAGGCCTGTTGCACGGCGCCGGAGGAGACAATCGCCAGCAGTTTGGGAAATTATTCCGACCGCTTCTACTCGTCCAGAATGGATTATTCCTTCTCTCGCTAGTCCTTCTGCTGTCCCAGAGCTTTTCGACCTATCGGGCAGCATCGTGGGTGTTGCTCCTCGCTGCATTATCGATACCATTTTCCGGCAAAGGCGTGTTCGTGCCCGTGCTTTACTGGCTCGGACTTCGGTACTTTGTCAGCGGTCACCGAGTGACCCTTCGAACCATCACGATTTCCGCGGCCGTAATTGTAGCTGGCGTAGCAATCATGGCGCTTACAGCATACGGAGAATCGGGCTTCACGGGAGTATTCGATCTGCTCGGCTACCGGCTATGGATGTCGGGTGACGTATACATTTATGCCTATAAACTTGGCGGACTCTCGGCACTCCGAGGCGAATACCACGTCTCATTCCTGCCGTACATGTTCCACCCGTTAATCGCGTTGTTTGGAATTCAAACTTACCGATTGCCATTAGGCTCAATGCTTGCTTCTGAAGCCGTCGGCAAGACCGTCCTTACCGGCCCAAACCCACAATTGCCAGTTCTCCTAGATTTTTTCTTTCCGGATTCCCTACCGACCGTTTGCATCGTCGCCTCCATTATCGGATTCCTTGTTATTGCCATCCGTCCCCTCAGCGCTAATCTATTCCGGAGTCGAGCCAGATTTGTCCGCTTGGGCGGCATGGCAGCAGGCATAATGGCTCCGTCCGCCGGATTTATCGATAACGAACAGGTGCAAATGTATTTGGTAGCTATCGCATCGACTGTGGTAGTCGGTATATTAATAGATCTCCTACTCCGCCCATCCCGCCCTTCCTTGCGCACAGTTCGCGCCGCATCGGCGAATTAATTGCGTGTCGAATGGCACTCGTTTAAGCCACCAGTTTTCGCGGATGCCCGTGTAACCTAATGTTTTGGCGTGCTCTATGGCGAGTTGTCTGCAATCGAGGGAAAGGCTTCGGTCTTTGCTTTACTGCGCGAGGTTCAATTCGGCCGGGACGTCTGTCCACGCGCACGTATTCGATCAGCCGGAGCAAAGCTTGCAGACCTTCAGCGGCATCCGAGAGAAACTGTTTGTGACTCCATGCCAGCCAGACCTGCACGGTATGCTTGAAGCTCAATTGCCGGGGCAACACGTCGGCTTGTACCGCGCCCTGCGCTATCAGCAGCCGAATCAGATTGTAGGCGAGGACGTATACCCACAGCTCCTTCGCACACATCTCGGGGATCTTGCAGCTCAACATGGCCATGCCGAGAGTGTCCTTCGCGTTGCGCAGATCGAGTTCCACGTTCCACCTCTGCACAAGGAGCGAGCCCACCTCGCGCTTGCAGATTTCGCGTGGCTTCAAGAACGAGGTGACCAGCACCTTCTTGCCCACCTTCGTCTCACGCACCGTCAGCTCGGCGGGAAAACTATCGTACTCCTCGAGACTCACCCACTGCGGCCGCGCCCACTGTACCAGATGATCGCGCCGGTCGAGCTTCTCACCGGTACGAAAGTCCGTGTGGCGCGCGCTATGCTGTTCAAATACAAAGTCCACACACATGCCCATCAAGGCGACATTCAGGAAGTAGCTGGCGTAATAGCTGTCGGCCAGCATGATGTCGCCTTGGGCAAAGCACTTCAGCAGCTCGCGAAACAGCGCGTGCTCCCCGGCCCCTTTGCCTTGGTACGGCTCCATCGCCACATCGAGCAGCGCACCGTAGGCGAGCGAGATCACCCCACCAGGCGTGCAATCGGGAAACCCGCCCCCGCCTTCTGGCTGCCATGCTGAGGATAATGCCCCTGGTTCCCTGGTGTGTCCGGCGTGAGGATAGTCGTGCCGCCAACCAATTTGATATGCCGCTCGCGCCACCTCCACTGTGCAGGAGTGCGCGTACCCATCTGTCTGGCCACCCAGCAGGCCAATTCCTGCACCAGCTCTCGCGGCGAGCGTCTGCGGGCATCGCTATACGAGCCGGTGTTCGCGCTGCCCGGCTCCACGCCGCTGAGCAGCCGACTGACCATCGCCTCGTTGACCGGGTTCTGGCGAGACCCATCGGCACTCAAGACCTGTCCGAGGAACATCGCCAGCGTCACGGTCGCCGGGTATTTGCGCTCCCAATATTCGGGCAGCAGGGCTTCCAGCTCCCCGAGAAGATCCGGACCGGTCACCAGGTTGAAAAAGCTCATCAAATCGACCTGCCGGGGCACTTTCTGAACCTGCTTACGCACATGTCGTTGCTGTCCGGTGCTTCTCGGTCTGCGCTAGTTCCCCATGGAGGTTGGCCTCGGGGTTGTGGGATGGATGTGTCGCAACAACATCCTACCACCCTGAGCCAACATTCTTCTTTATTTTCAACATTTTTCACAGTCCCAGCTCTCGCCCTGCGGCTTATCCGAGTGCCATTCAATTGCGTGTCTAGTTCAGTTCACGATCTCCGGACCTTCCTTCGCCATTTTCCGGAAGTCTCGCACTTCGTGTATTCGCACCATAGCGCGTTACACCGAACATTATGACCACTCGCTCCAAGGCTCGGAATCTACGGGCTGCCTTAACCGCGGCGTCGAGCATCGGAGCCAAGGGCTTGGTCGGCGTAATAAGCCTCCTGTCGCTCCGATTGACCCTGGGTTACCTAGGCCCAGACCGATTCGGCCTCTGGATGACGATAGCATCCCTCCAGACCGTTTTCTCATTCACAGACTTTGGGCTCGGTAACGGCGTCCTCCATATTGTCGCAGAAGCTTTCGGACAGGGAGATATGGGGCGCATCGCCAAAGCCATCCGATCGGCATTGGCCGCGCAATTTGCTTTGGCAGTAACTCTTCTGTTGGCCTTTTGGATGTTGTTCCCGTACGTCAATTGGGCGCGACTCTTTCACGTTTACGGCACCAACGCCGAAAATCAGGCCGGACCCACCCTTGCCATATTTGTCAGCCTTTTTCTCGTTCGTTCAGTCATTCAGGTCGTTCAGCAGGCCCAATATGGCTTGCAAGCCGGATACGTCGCGAATGCTTGGACTGCCGCTGGGAACCTTGCCTCCATAGGTGGACTCTTTCTATGTGCAATCCACCATGCAAGCGTCCCCATCCTCTGTCTGGTGGTTTCCGGCCTGCCAGTGGCCTCAGGCATTCTTAATGCCACGTGGTGGCTTTCCACGCGCCTGCCTAAAGCTCCCGGTCAAACCGCCGATTCACCAACGCGGCGAAGCTTGCTCGTAGCCATGTTACGAACCGGGCTGTTGTTTTTCCTCTTGCAACTTTCTGCGCAACTGAGCTACGGAATAGACCCCCTGATCGTGAATCAAGTCATAGGGCCAGCAGCGGTTTCCGCTCTCGCCATTGTTCAGAAGCCCTTCGATCTCCTCTCGGTACTCTTGCTGCTGCTCCTGCAGCCATTGTGGCCTGCTTACCGGGAGGCCGTTACAACAGGCGACCTCCCATGGATTAGGAGCACATTCCGACGCTCCCTCATCGCATCACTTACGCTAGCAACCGTCTTTGCGATTCTTATGGCCATCGCAGGCCGGAGCCTCATTCAGATTTGGGTTGGCTCTAAAGTGAATCCTGCCGAGGCTTTGATCCTGGCCTACTGCGCCGCCCACCTATTTTCCGCGTCCCAAAGTCCGCTCGCGTTTTTTTTGAATGGCTTAGGAAAAATCCGCTTTCAGCTTCTGCTTGCCATACCCGTCATCGCAATATCAATTTTCCTCAAGGTTTTACTGACGCCCCGCTTTGGACTTTTCGTAATACCCGCGACCACTGTATGTGTTGGCATCATGATCATGCTACCTGCTCAGGTAATTTATATTCGTACCCTATTCAAGCAACTTCAACGCCGTTATCCATCGAGCGCCACGAGCGAGCCTGATATGACGCCAACGTCGTGAAATGTGTATTTTTTCGCTAACCTCTAGATTCTGCGAAATCGTTCCACCTCAGTTGGATGACTGTAGTCTATCCGTCACGCTTGCTGCTTCGCTGTATTCCGTGCAGCTCCTGCAATGAACCTGCACGGATAGCTTCAAAATCCGCGTTACAGAACCGCGCTCTCCTGGTTGCCGCTATCCATGTACTCACGATCCGACGTCCGACCCTCGAAAGACCCATTCGTAGCGCTGTCCTTCGGGCCAACCCAATATTTCCGCGAAAGAAGACATGAAAGTCACCCAGACCGAGATATTGGTATCCAAAGCGCTCTCCTATGATTTTTAGCGCCTTTGGAGAGTAGAAAAATACATGCTGTCCATTTTCCGCACCAATGTACCACCAATCACTTCCCTCGCCTCGATAAGGAACCGTAGTCGCGAACAGAACGTGAGGGCTAATCGAAAACAGCCGTTCAAGTTCCACTGACGGCTCCCCACAGTGTTCGAGTACTTCGATTGCCGAAATCATTGTAAATGGGCGTTCGAGTAGGCTTTCTGCGTCGATAGCATAGGCTCTGGCGTACACGGGATCTGAATATCTATCGCAAGTATATGCGTCGAGGCCAGCGTCCCTCAAAAGACGGCAGAGAAGTCCGGCACCTCCACCATAATCCAGAAACCCGCCCCTTAGCCGAAGCGTCCTTGCAATCGTAATAATAGCCGCCTGACAGCTCAGGCTTCGATACACAGCGCCAGTATCACTACCGACAAGCGCAGATTGATAGGCCTCATTTAGCCAAAACGGCTTCTCAGACTGGAGAGACTCGCAGACGGCACATCGGAAAAATTTCACCCGATGTCGTCCGAGCAGTATTTTTTCGAAAGTCAGTTGCACCGGACCCGCGCATAATCGACATCGGTTCATCGAGCACACCTGATTACCAGTCAAAAATCGAAATACTCGATCAACTCGATCAGTCTTTGCCCTACTTCGCGATAACCTCGCACTGCCATACTTTCCTCCCGCGAAAACGATTCTCAGTTCTCTTTACAAGCAGGCAACTGACCGATCAATAAAGGAACGTTATAGTGCCGTGGCCGTGGACACAGCGTGTTTGTCCATAAGAACACAGGCGGCCATATATACTTGATCAACCGTAATTTTCCTAATGCAATGCGAATATGCTTTCGTGCATGAGTCAACGCAGGGACTCATAGCGTAATCGGGCTGTAACACTACATTGTCGACCCCCCAGGGAGAGAATCGCAGTGGCGAATTGGCGGCCAGCGCATCACCTCCCTTAGGGTGGCACGATATCTCCAGACAGGGAACCCCCATCGCCGCTGCGATGTGCATAGGCCCGGAGTCATTACCAATGAACAGCTGGCAGTACCGAAGCACCGATGCCGACTGATCAAGTGACAGACGGCCCGCAAAATTCAACACTTTTCCTGCTTCACCTTCCATTACAATCCGGTCCGCGAGATCCCTGTCATCTGGGCCGCCGATAATGACGACTGTGATGCCTCGCTGACTAATCAATTCGCGCGAAACCGTGGCGAACCTTGAGATTGGCCATCTGCGACGATCAAGGTTAGCCCCAGGCGCGATTGCCACCAAAGCGGTGCCTTTTCCCTCCGGCTTAGCCAGGGCTTCAAGATCCGCTGCTATCGATCCATCCGACGGCCACAATTCGAGGCGCCGGTCATATGATTTCACCCCAACCAGTGCCCCGATGTTTAGCGTCCATTCGACCTCGTGCGTACCGACAATAGATGTCACTGCGCTTGTCAAAAAGCAGTCATATCCTGCGTTCTTGATTCTTTTTAACGGTAAGACGCGTTCCGAATAGCCGATCCTGACCGGAATTCCCGCGTAATATGCCATCGCAAGTGCACAGGCATTATCGATATCCGCCCTCGGAATAATTGCGCACTGGAACTCCTTGTCTGCCAACTCACTCTGCCCGAACCGTCTGGCCCGTGCGAGCGCCATAATTTGATCAAATGGTGGTGGACTAAGCCTAATCTCAAATTGAATGATCTCGTCCACGTAAGGACAGCGGTAAGCCAGTGACGCAACGGTAGAGCTGGTTAAAAGTGAAATGTGTGCAGCCGGGAATCTGGCTCGCAGCGCCCTGAGCAGCGGAGTCGTGAGCACGAAGTCGCCAATCTCATCAAGACGAATGATCAAAATTCGAGAGTATGACGGACAATCAGCCATTATCCCCGCTGCGACCTCCACGGTGGCACGCAAATATACCCCGACGACGACATGGCGTGCCCACCCCACATATCTCAATGCCTGATAAAGGCGTTGAAAAGTACGCGAAGGCCACCCTGAGGTCATGGCGCACTAAATTCGCTATTCCACCCCACGACTTTCCCCAACCGCCGTGGACAATACAATTCGCTTCCGCGCAATGACCTGAATCTGTGCCAAAGCAGGCCCATCGGTCTGGTCAATGGGACAGCCCAGCTTTCTCAGGAGGCGGACAACGGACCCTTCCCATAGTGTGCCCGACAGACCTGTGTGGCGGCACAAGCTCGACCAGTACTGCGCGAAACGAAAGAGAATCCGGTCGATTCTGGTGATAGATGATTTTCTTAACTGATGGTCATATTGATGGTCCTGCAATTCACAACTTACAATTACGGCACCTGGAAGCGCTCTTACGAGTTCCTCGATATCAAAAGAGACAGGAGACCAGCTGGTTTGCTTTCCTAGTCGGAAAGTCGCCTTATGATCCTTGTTAAAGAGGCTCGGCCACCCGCCTTGTTCATAGAGATCCTCGTCGGGAACGACGAGGACTAAATAGCCTCCATCTCGTACCAGAGACCACCATTGCTCAAGGGCGTTCCTGACATCCGCCATATGCTCGAGGCAATGCGAACTACAAACCGCATCATAAGCTCCGCGCTCTCGGAGCCTACCAATAACCTGCGCGTCGCCATGCGCCAAGTCAAACGCCTCCGCATGGTCAGCCACAAGATCTTCTCCGCACCCAATATCAATCAGACGGCCTTGCAAATAGCGCTTCTCGAAGTCCGCACCTCTTATAGCTCGAGTCTTTGTCGCCTCGTGACTCATCTTTTAGATCAAAAAGAGCCGCGTCCGCAACGCAGTAAAATCGAGCGGTATTGACCTGCTGCGCATCGCAAGGAAGTTAGGGTCTGTGAAATAATAACTTGAGCAGTTATGCCGCGGTCTTTTTGGGAGCAATTGTGTAGTTCCATTCGCCATGAAAGTCATGAGGCGTGAGATTGAGCGCCTTCATTTCCTTCTGGGTCACTTTGACTCCGCGCTGGTACGTTCGGCGATCCAAACGAGCTTTGACGGTCAGCCCCGTCTTGGTCGTAGTCCCGGCAATAAGATTGACGATGGTACGGTAGTCCGTCAGGGGCCTGCTTCGCCAGTTGGCGGTGATGAAAGAGAAGAGGCGATGCTCGATCTTGTTCCATTTGCTGGTGCCTGGCGGAAAATGACACACCGTGATCGTCAGGTTCTCCTCCGTCGCAAAGCGTTGCAACTCCCGCTTCCACAGCTGACAGCGATAGCCGTTGCTGCCCCCGCTGTCGGCGCAGATCAGAAGACGGCGAGCCTTCGGATAACGGGGCTTGCCCATGTATCGCCACCATGCGCGGATGCTCTGCGCGGCAAATTCGGCGGTGTCGCCGCTCATCCCGACATTGACCCAGCCCTTGTTCTCCCCGATGTCGTACACCCCATAGGGCACCGCCTTGGGAACCTCTGGATCGGGGAAATCATGCGTCAGCGCTTCGATCGGATCGCCCTTCGGACGCCACTCCCGGCCCCCATTTTTATAGTGCCCCACGAGCTCCTTCTTCTTCGTGTCCACCGAGATCACCGGCCGGCGGGCACGCAGCGTGGCCACCGCCTGATCGTTGATGTAGCGAAATTGGGCATCCCGGTCTCGGACGTCCACCTTGCCTTCCGAACGCTTGAACTGACCCTGAAGCGTATAATTCAGCGTCTTCAGCAGATTGGCAACCGTGCGGTAGCTGACGGTCACGCCGGCCTTGTTCAACGCCCCCTCGAGCTTGCGCACACTCAAGGTCGTCCAGCGCAGCGCCGACTGCGGATCCCCGCGCACCGTCGGCTCAATCAGCGCCTCGAGCTTGACGATCAGCTCGGGCTGCCGATCGGTCAGGGGCTTGCGGCCGCCCCCGGCTCGACGCACGCGCTTGTGCTCCCATTGAAGCGGACGTCCACGCCTCTTCAATTCCCGCAGTCCGACCGCGATCGTGTTGCGCGCAATACCAGTCGCGCGCGCCACCTGCGACACTCCGCCCCAACCGATCGCACGCGCTTCGGTTGCCGCCCACAGGCGACGAGAGCGCTCGTTCATCACACGAGACATTCTCTTGTACTTCAGTCGGATATCCGTGACGCCTGCCACGGACTCGCATTATGTGATCTCACGATAGGCTGCGCAAGTTATTTATTCACAAGCCCTAAGGTGCAGCGACC
>JAJZKY010000027.1 GCA_021803885.1 Planctomycetota bacterium | reverse complement strand
AAGGTCCGGAGGACTGGCCCAACGTGAGGAAATGGAGCCGAGAGTTTCCGAGCCAATGGAGAAAGCGACACATCCGGCGGCGGTGGCGCAGGCGGGGCCGGCGGAAGACCCGCTCGATCCCTGACGGCGGTTCCATGGGTTGAGGGTGCGACCGCCAAACCATTTGTCTCCCATGGCCAGCGCGCCGAGGCTCAGTTTCGCCACCAGGACCGCGCCCGCGGCATCGAGGCGCTGCACAACCGTTGCGTCGTAGTCGAAGGTCTGATGCTCGAAGCCGCCTGCACCCCAGGTGGTGGGATAGTCTTTGACTGCAAGCAGGTCTTTGGCGCCCCACGGCAATCCGTGCAGCGGGCCGCGATAGGTTCCAGAAGCGATTTCAGCGTCGGCGGCCTTGGCCTGGGCCATGGCGCGTTCTTCGGTGAGCGTGATGAGGAAATGCAGGGCCGGATTGAAGCGGCGAATGCGCTCGATGTACATTTCCGTCAACGCGACGGAAGAAACCTTTTTGGTGCGAATATATTCGGCGAGTTTCGGGATGTTGGCAAAGGCCAGTTCCTCCAGATTGATGGGAGGCTCGCCAACCGTGGGCGGATTGCCATATTTAGGAGACTGGCGCTGGGTTTCGACGGTAGCGTCCTGCGGCAGCGGATCGAAGATGTAGGCAGGGGCGACGCTGTTCTGCATGTGGAGCGCGCGGATCGAGGAATAACTGTCGCGCTGCCGATTCAGCGCATCCAGCATCATGGAAATCTGATCGGGGGCGAGGGGAACGCCAGCAAGCGCGGCCGCCTGTTCGATCATTTCGGGCGTGATTTCAGGAAGGGAGGCAGACGGAGTGGCCGATGGAAGCGCATCCGCAGCCTGTGCCTGTGCGGCGACGGTGTAGAGAGTTCCTGGCAACAATGTCGAAGCCAACCCCAATTGCGAGCAGACAGCAAGAAAACGGCGACGGTCAAGCATGATGCCGAACTGTATCACAGACTGCGCATACTCTACACTCCCTTTAACGGGCAAGGACGTGACGGCGTGCCGATCGGAGGGAGGCGGCGATCTTGCCGGCGCCGACGGCGTTAAACTCCAGCCACCATACCGGCACGGCATAGGCAATCGTGGAAAGCATACCGACAGCGATCAGGTGGAAATATGTGGGACGTAGCCAGAGACGTGTAATGAACCAGGGAACGACGAGAAACGCAGCACAACGAAGGCCAGTGCGCAGATAGAGGAGAGCAGTGTCGCGGATCTTGATGTGGAGGACACGCTGGACCACAATCGGCTGCAGGATGCCGCGAAAGACGATGCTGGGAATCAATGTACCGATGGCAACGCCGATCATGCCGTAGGGTCGCGCCAGCAGAAGACTGAGCACGAGGTTGGAGAGCGCCTCGCTGATGTTGAGAGCGGCGTACGCCTTTTGATGCAGGCTGGCGTAGAGGGCGTTGACGGAGGTGGCCTGGGATGTCTCAAGAAAAACCGCGATCGAGAGAATGACGATGACGGGATACACGTCGGTGAAGGCCGGGCCCATCCAGAGAGAGACAAAGTCCCGTGACCAGGCGATCATGCCGAAGGCGACAAAGGCTGAACTGGCGAGAGCGATTCGTGTTCCGGAGAAATAGCTGCGCTCAAATCCAGCGTGGTCGCTGACGCTTTTCTGCATGGTGAGCACCGGCGTCAAGACGCCGACGATGGTCGCGATTCCGTCCATGTAGTAGAGCACCAGCGTAGAGCCGATGCTGTAATGGGCGACCGCCGTCAGACCAATGAAGAAGGAGACGGTGAGCGTGTCGGTTTGGAAGCGGATGCGGTCGGCGATTTGTCCGATGAGTACAGGCCCGCCGAAGCCAAAAAGTTTTTTGGATGTCAGGCGATTCCAGCGGGGCCAGGAAAAGATCTTGAGGAATGGATACTTGCGATGCACAGTCCAAAGAACAATGGCGTTGGCGGGAACCGCAGTCACTACCGAGAGCCACGCCAGGGCGATCACTCCGTGGCCTGCATTGAGGACGAGCACAGTGCTCGCGGCGCGCAAGAGTCCAGTGAGAATGAGCACCCAGGCGGTGATGTCGAAGTGCTGGCCAGCGTTTAGCGTCCCAAAGGGGACGCGCATGCCAAAGCTGATGGCGGTACTGAAGCCGACGATGAGAAGGACTTCCGCCAGCAAGCGACCGTGGGTGTAGTTCAGAAAATAGACACCGCCAGCAAGCAGAAAGGTAGCTGCTATCAGGACCAGCCCGACGGCCCCAAAGATGCGGATGCCGGCACCGTAGATGTTGCGAGCTTCCTCGTGATCTTCGCGTCCAAAGGCGTAGGCCATGTGGGTGAAGACCGCCCCGGAAAGGCCCAGATCGAGGAAGCTGTAGTAGCCGATGAATGTCATCGCGACAGCCCAGATGCCATATTGCTGCGATCCAATCTTATGGAGCGTGAATGGCATGAGAAAGAAGCCGATGGCGGCGAGAAATACCATTCGCAACACGCCGCTGCTCGATCCCTGGACCAGTTTTCTCAGGGAATACTGGATGCGATGTGGCTGATGGGAAACGGTAGCTGACACTGCGATGAAGCTCCTGAAGGGCGTGGACGTACGAATGCCGACTATTTCTTAGCATTTGGCAGGCCAAAGCGATAAGCCGAGACGGGCCGGGCTTCCCCAATTCCACGGACTGCGGATGGGCAAATTTTCAGGGAATCCGCGGTTTAAATGTGCAAATATTTGCACTTTTCGCAGCCGGAGATGGGAGTGTTTTGCGGTGGACACTGCAATTTCTTCGGTTTTCTTGCAGGTACATCGAGTCTGGCGGGTTTTTAGGAGGATTCATCCTCGCTCAAGTAACCAGGATTCTATTTCTTTTGAGCCGCGATGATGGCACCATGCGTGCAGTAGGAGGAATGGGCACTATTGTGCCGATGAGGCGGGTACCGGATGGGTTTGTTCGTTGTTGCGGTTTTATTCGTTTTGGCGATGATTGGGCTGGCGCGCCCCTATATCGGGATGCTTGCGTTGCTGATCGTCATGGAATTGCAGCCCGGCGAATTGTATCCGCAAATGGCGTCGCTCCACCTGGAGAGGGTGGTGGCGGGGCTCCTGCTGATGGGGTTTCTGATCAACAGCCAAAAGCTTCGATTTCCAGCGCCTACGCGCTGGTTTCTAGCATTTTTTGGAGCGATGATCGTATCGATTCCGTTGGCATTCTGGCGCGCCAACGCATTTGCATCCTGCATTTCATTTTTGGAAGTCGTTGTGTTCGTCGTGTTTGTAGCCGCGCTGCTCACAACGGAGGAGCGCATCCGCTGGTTTATTCTGACAGACATTTTGTTGGTTGACTGGCTGGGCGGAAGCGCTCTGTGGAACTACGCCCATGGGATCTGGCAGGTGCGGATGAACATTGACCGCGCGATCGGAATTACGAGTTCTGCCGGAGATCCGGACACTATGGCGATCACGCTGCTGTTGACGATTCCGCTCTGTCTCGCAATAATGGCGCGTTCGAACCCGGTATGGATGCGGGCGATTGCCGCCGCTTCGATCGGGTTGTACCTGGTGACCATAGTGGATACGGGATCGCGCGCGGCTGCGGCGGGAGTCCTGTTCCTGGTGTTGCTTGTGCTGTTCCGAAAGCCGAAGAACCTGATGTATTTGCCGGTCATTGTGCTGCTCGCCCCGCTGGTGTGGGTTGTGATTCCTCAACAATACAAAGCTCGATATGAAACTGTGAATCATCTGAAGAGCGATGAGTCCTATCAGAATCGCCTCCTGAGCTGGCAGGGCGGCATCAAGATGTTCGAGAGCAATCCGATTACGGGGATCGGTGCGGGCAACTACACCGACGCGAACGGCATGGCATATTGGCCTGGGAGCGGCCGCAAGCACTGGCTGAATGCACACTCGCTCTATTTCAAGCTTTTGGGAGAACTGGGGCTGATCGGTGTTTTTACGTTCGGAGGCTATCTGATCTGTGTATTCCGGTTGAACTTCCGGCTGCGGAAGGAATTACTGGCTGTCCACGCATCGGGATTCCTGCAGCAACTTCCAGCCATGTTCAACATCATATTTTTGCTACTGTTGTTCGACGGGTACGCGGCCCATAATCTGTATCGGGACCAGTGGTATTTCATCGGTGCCATTAGTGGGTCGCTTAGCTTGCTGCCGATGTTGCAAAAACCGGCGACCGAGACCGAGACGGATCAAATTGGCACGACTGCTCCCGCCGTTCCGGCAGGAGAGTGGTCTCCTGCCCTGCTACCGGTGTTGCGTAAGCAGATTCCCACACTGGGTCCGCCCGCCTAGAACAACCCAATCTGAAATAGGCAAAGTCGGGGCTTTGCATTATTATGATGGTACTAGTCCAATATTTACTGACGTTGGAGATGTGACAGAGAAAGCCTCTGCCAGTTCCACTCCTCAACCTATACTTGTCCGCGTCGACACGCATTGTGGGTGTCATTTTGCAGCGGAAAGGACAGGTTTGACGGCTCTTTCTTGCAATTCTGTTCCTGCCTGTACGATTTGTGTTTCCTCCTTAGGTTGGTGTTTGCCGTATCGTACGGCCGCCAAGGCTATGATTTGCGGAAAATGTCGTAACCCGTTGATAAGACGGCGATTCGACAGTCAGCAGGAAAGATTTTTGGAAAGAATGGAGTCTGAGTGTAATGGCACGCAAATATCTTCTCCCCCTAGCAGTTCTGACGATCTGCATAAGCGCACGGCCTGCCAGCACGCTTGCAAGCGGAACCGCCACCAGTTGCTATCCTCCACTGAGTTTGGTAACGAATAGTATTCCTTCCGCGACGGCTGGCTCCAGCTACACCGTTGCCCTGGCAGCGAATGGAGGACAGCCGCCATATTCCTGGAGCTTCGGACAGTCTTCGTTGCCGCAGGGTTTCTCTATTAGCTCGACCGGAAGTGTAAGCGGTACGCCAACAACGACTGGGACCTACACATTTAACGTGGTGGTATCGGATTCCCTGAAAAACAATGTTACGGGCGCGCTGACACTGACTGTTGCGGCCAGCAGTACGGTGCCGCCTATAACGCCAGTTCCGACGCCGACGCCACCTACGACGCCAGTTCCGCCAGTCACACCGCCAACACCAACACCGACGCCGACACCAACGCCGACGCCAACGCCGACGCCAACGCCGACGCCAACACCAACGCCAACACCAACGCCAACACCGACACCAACACCAACGCCAACACCAACGCCGACACCAACGCCAACACCAACGCCGACGCCAACACCGGCGCCAACACCAACACCAACACCGACACCGACGCCAACGCCGACACCGACGCCGACACCGACACCGACTGGTCCGGCTACAGGAAAGGCGCTCACCGCGTGTAGAGACCTTACGAGCTCAGGGACCTACTACTTAGCTAATGATGTTTCGAGCCCGGGAGCCTGCTTCGGGATTGACGCCAACAACATCACACTGAACTTGAATGGCCACACGATCACCTACGGGACTGGTGGCGGCTCACAGCCAACCCCGGCGATTGAAGGCCACGATTGCTGGTCTACGAGCAATCCGGGGTATGGCGGTCCATGCGGTTCCGCGCATGGCGGCCTGGAAGTCTATGGCGGAAACATTGTCCAGTCACCGAACTCGGCGATATTCAGTCCCGTGTTTGGTTTTGGCCAGGGGAACTTTAGTTCGGCGCCATACATTCACAACATCACAGCGACGTTCCAGAACACAGGAGCCCAGTTCTACCAGTCGAACTACCTTCCTGCCGGCGCGAAGATCGAGAACAACACGATCTACGACAAAGTGACCAATATTCAGGAACCGGGTCAGGGCATACTTTCCGCGAGAGCCGCTTTCCAGGGTCAGGCCATTTTCATCGGCCAGAACAATCAAAATCCCGGCAGCGGGGACCTGATCGAAAACAATACGATTATTGGCTCGCCGCAAGGCGGCATCCGGACGGTCAACCAGCACAGTACGATCAGCGGTAACGACATCAGCATGAACGCGACGTATGCAAACGATTTCTGCGCCGACATACCAGCCGACTACACCACGGTGACCAACAACAACTGCCATCCGAAGAGCGGGCGTGGATTCCACATCAACTCGAACTACGTGACCGTCTCCAACAACATCATCAACGTGACGGAGCTGCCACAGGACCCGGAGTATGGCGGCTGCGAGGGGGGAGGGACGTATGGTGTGCAACTGGAATTTGACAACAGCTTCCTGCCATCGCCGCCAGTGGGCGTGAAGGTGACCGGCAACAAGATCACTGCGACCTCGGTGGCCTGCGAGGCGATCGGCCTGCGGGTGACCAGTATGACGCCGGCGGGCAACGCGGTCTTCACCGGAAACACGGTCACAACCACGAACAATGGAACCGCGCATGACTTTGGCATCGATACGGATGCCAGCAATAATGCCGGTGTGACCTTCACAGGGAACACGTTCAACGATCAGTTTGCGTACGGTGGCGGGGACTGGGACGGATATAACAACACGACGATTGGGACGAATACCTGGCAGAATACGCCTACCTATACCTTCTATGCCGGGGATGGGGGATGCGATCCAACGCAGAATGATCCTGGCGCGGTCTGTCCGGTCAACGTCCACTTTACCGACAGCTTGCCGAACACCGTGTATTGCGGGGCGGAAAGCGAGGCCACCGTCACCATCGGCGGCCATGTAACACAATGCAAGCCGAACCAATAGAGGTGCGAAACAAGAACGATTTGGGAGTTATTGATTCGGCCCGATTGGAATGAACCAATTTTTCCCATCCTCGCCGCAAAAATACGCGGCGAGGATGGGGCACCCGAATGCAATGCTTCAGGGCCGGATCAATAAGTGGTTCATTATGAGGGAGTTGAGTCTTTCTCGGCTCTCTCTCTGCACCCCGGCAGCCCCTCTCGGAACGAAGTTCCCCCAAACTGCGGAGCTGGTTCTGCGAATGAAGCTGGCTTCCATTCAGCAGAGGGACATTGTGTACTGCGGCCCGGTAGTAACACTGTCGAGACCCTGAATCGTCCCGAGCCGATCATTGTGGGCGTTCCGGCGTCAATAAAGAATTCGCAAACGAGGACTCAGGCGTAGGAAGTTCCGAAACGCAGAGGCGAATTTTGCCAGAGCGCTCGCGAGGAATGTCAGCCACCTGTTCGAGCGACCAGTTCATCGGTTGATTCATCAACGCATCGATGGCGGTGCAGATGGAGGAAAGCTCGGACTGCTTTGACATCTCATTTCCCTTGACTGCGTAGCGCAGGTGAATGTGTTCGAGGCTTTTCTGCACAAACTGGACCTGAGCGATGGAGCGGAATGTATGTCCCATCTGGGCCAATTGGGTACCGAGGGTGATCCCGGGAATGATACCGCCATCGGCGAGCACGATGCCTTCGCAGACGCGCCCGAGAATTTTTCTGACAAGCGGAAATGAGCGGCCGCAGCCGCACTGCTGCGAAGGACCTAACGCGACACAATCCCCGGTATCGTAGCGGATGAAGGGTTGGCCGTAGTTCAACAGGTCGGTGATCAAAAGGCGATATGCAGGTCCGTCGGGAGTGTTTCCGATGGGATCAAACTCAACGTAGGAAGACCAGGGATGGAAGTGCAGGCCCTGGTGCAGGGAACATTCGGAGGCAATCATGCCCAGCTCGCGGCTACCGTAGTGCATGGTGACGGGCACGCCAAAAGTGGACTCGATCAGGCGGCGGTTCTCGTCGTTCATGACTTCAGCGGTGGCAATGACGATGCTGGGGCGGTGTTTCATCCCATGCTTTCCCAGGTAGGCAGCAAAAGCTGCTAGCACGGTGGAGTAGGCAAAGAGAACTTTGGGTCGCAGGGCCTCATAGCGCTCGCGGAAGCGCTCCAGAATTTCCTCGTTGATCATGCCGCTGGGGGCGGGAATGCGGCGCAGCAAGGTTTCTTCGTAGAAGCGCCATCGCCAACTCGGCTCCATTGACAGGTCGCGATGGGCCCCCCACATCAGCAGGACGCGATCGCCCGTTTCAAATCCCGACCAGTGGTTTAACTGCAACTGGATCGCCGTTTTGTCGCGCAGGGCTTCGATATCGCGATAGAACTGGACTGGCGTACTGGTAGTGCCACTGCTGCCGGCCCGGCGCAGGTCCTGAAGTTTGAATGCGCTGGAGAGCAGCATATTTCCCCCATCGCGCAAATCGTCGCGCTTCAACACTGGAAGCGGTAATGGGCGGTCCACGCGTGCGTCCGACGGTCTGAAGCCGGCATCGTCAAACCGGTGCCGATAAAACGGGACTGTGTTGTAGGCATGTTGCAGGATGCGCTGCAGGCGCTGCTGCTGCTGTTCACGCTGCGCGGCCGGGGACAAGGCTTCGAAGCGGCGGATGTCCCGCATGCGTCTGGCAAGACCGGCATGGCGCTCGCGTTCGGCCAGCGGCAAGAGCAGGTGCGTATGAAAAAAACTCATCATTCACTCCTCAAAAAAACTTGTTGAACTGTACGAATTGCCGGGCGGAGGCGACACTTGCCGGCTATAGTCTGGTGCGCGGCGCTCGGTTCACCTGCCCATTGCGGTAGATCTCAAGCGGACATGGCCTGTTTCTTCTGGCGAGTCCGGCTGACGGCGCGGCTGCATTTCTCCGGGAGCGCAAGGACAGGGCGAGGGTCCAACTTCAATGGATTCAACGGGTCATTGAAGGTGATATTCGGAACGATACTGCCGTTGGCAACGACCGCTCCCTCCTCAATTCGTCCAAGAATTTTTCCGACTAACGGAAACCATCTTCCGCAACTGCAACTCTGTTCGGTGAGGGTGACGCAGTCGCCGGTATCGAAGCGAATGAAGGGCTGACCGTAGTTGAGCAGGTCGGTGACCAGTAGACGATAGACAGTTCCATCGGGCGATTGGCCGATCGGGTCAAACTCGACGAACGATCCCCATGGATGAAAGTGCAGTCCTTCGTGCTCCGAACATTCTGCAGCGACCATTCCGATATCTCGGCGTCCATAGTAGTTGAACGGCGCGCTTTTAAAGACCGATGCGAGAAGCTTGCGATGCGGCGCGCTCAAGACTTCCGCCGTGGAGATGACGGCCTGTGGCCGATGGATGACGCCGCGCTCCCGCAGATAGCCGGCGAATGCGGCGAGGACGGTGGCGCGACCGTACATGACCTTGGGACGCTGTTTTTCATAACGCCAGCGCCACTTTTCCAGCACATCGATGCCAACAACTCCCGGAGGAGGCGGGGTCTGGCGCATGAACACGCCTTCATACACGCGCCATCTCCAATTGAATTCTCTGGCCGCGTCGGAGACCGCTCCCCAGAGCATCATGGCGGAGTCGCCGGCTTTGAATCCAGCCCATGCATCGAGCTTCATCTTCAGGGCAACCTTGTCGCGGACACTTTCAATATCGCGGTGGAAACGAATTGGCATTCTGTCTGTGGCTCCGCTCAGGGCGACCCGAAGTTTGTCAGCGGGAACGGCTGAGGAGACGAGCCAAGTGGCGGCGGTGCGAAGATCGTCGCGGGTCAACACTGGCAAGGGCAGCGGATGGTCGACGCGAGCCTCGCGCGGATGGAAACCGGCCTTGTCGAACTGCCTGCGGTAAAACGGAACAGTGGTATAGGCATGTTCCAGCAATCTGCGCAGGCGGTCCTGCTGGATCTTGCGCTGCTGCCTCTCTGGCAGCCTATCGAATTTCTTGATTTGACGCAGTCGGCCGGGCAGACCGGCATGTCGCTCGGGTTCCGTCAAAGGCAAAATCAAATGTGTGTGCAATATTCCCATTTGTGCTTCCTTTACCGGCTCGCGGCAGCCGGGACTTCAGTGTCTTCAGTGTTTTTTACGAATCGGTATTTTCCGGAAGGCTCGGAGGGAATCGAGTCGGCGGTCACAATCGTCAGGCGGCTCTCTTTTTCCAGGTAAGGCTGCATCCGTCGCCGGAGTTCCTCTTCGGTACGCTGGCTATATCCGTTGCCGGCAACGACTTTTAGCGTGACATGTTCTGGATTGGATTGGATGAACTGGACCTGTCGCACATCGCGCATATCCGCAGCCAGCAGCGCCAGCGAAGGGCCTGCGATCATTCGACCGCTGGGGAGTCGTAAGAAGTCGGATGTGCGGCCCTGGATATTTCCAATCAAGGGCAGCGATCGTCCGCAGGGGCAGCGCATATCGGTGTCGAGGCTGGCGAGATCGCCGATTTCATAGCGAATCAAGGGCATCGACCGATTCAACAAATCTGTGACCAGCACTCGGCCCATACCGGACGGCAGGTTCGGAGCTGCCTCGACTTCGACAATCAAGGCATCGGCATTGACGTGCAGTCCGCTGTGAAATTCACATTCGCTGGCGATGACGCTAACTTCGCGACAGCCATAGCGATTGAATACTTTGCCGCGGAACGTCTCTTCCAGGATTTGTCGTTTGCCGGGCAGCAGCATCTCGGCGCTGACGATCATGGAATCGAACGTAATGTCGCGAATGTTGTTGGCAGTGCAGAACTCTGCAAAACGAACTGCCGACTGCGCATACGACACCATGGAACGGGGCCGATACTTTCGTAGCACGTCGACGTACCGCATCATCGATTCTTCTGTGACATCCGCGGTGTGGAGGCAGATGTTTCGATACAGAAATTGCTGTCGCCAGAGCGGAGCTGGATCAGGCTCGTCGCCAAGGTCATAGCGGGAGCCCCACAGTTGGGCATGCCAATCGCCGATCCGCAGGCCCGCCCAGGCGTTGTGCCGTACGGTGCTGGCCATGCGCGAGTCGAAGCGTTCGCGGTCGACATAAAACTGAAGCGGGCTGCCCGTGGATCCGCCGGTCTGGTTCTGTTCCCGTTTGCGGGGCGGAACGTTGCTGGATACCAGTAAATCATGATGGTCTTGAATGTTGCGTTTGGTCAAAACAGGCAACAGGCGCAGATCTTCATGGGTCTGAATGTCGAGGGGTGTCAATCCCGCTTCTGTCATGCGGTGCCGGTAAAACGGAACATACCGATAGGCATCGATCAGTTGCTTGCGGAGGCGCAGCATTTGCAGCTTGCGTAAATCGTCCGGATGCAGATACTGATCTCGTTCAAACTCCCGCAAGTAACGCGCATATGTCGGGTGAGCGAGTTTCGCCCACAATGGATGGATCAAGTGACGGACCACGGCGCCAGTGAGCTCGAATGGCATGGGCGTCGGCGATCCTTTCGAATTGTTTTTCATCCCGCCACCTGCGTCACTGCTTTTTCGGTCTGAAACGTCGATTTTCGGGGCGAGCATCCTTTGTCTTGGAGCACGCCTTTATGGGCAACGCGCACCGGCGCAAAGCGAAACTGGTGGAGTAGCCGTTGCAGTTTGTCTTCCATCATGCTTGTTCCCCAGGTTTGGCGAACGGTGGATTGAAAGGAGAGAGGAATGTAGGGTTGGTATGGATCGATTTCCCACGGATGCAGGTACAGCATCGCGGGCGATTGCATGTCTTTTTCCCAGGATGCCAGGCCACGCTGAATGTACTGAAAAGGCAGCAGGCGCAAATAAGCGCCGCCGCCAACGGAAAGATTGTGTCCGGCGACTTTCCAGGTGGCAATGGGAAACTCCATCAGTTGATCGTTCGCGACCGGATAGGCGCTGCGAGGAGCGTTGGGATTGCCGTAGGTGGGATGATGCACGGGATGAACGCTGGAGTCGTAACTGAAGCCAAGCTTGGCCAGCGCATCAAACGCCCACTCACAACCCGGAGTGATGGAGAAGCACGGAGCGCGGTAGCCGAAGATGGGCTCCTGGACGATCGACTCGATGAGATCTTTGGCGTTGGCGGTGGATTCATAAAATTGGGTTGGGGTCATCCGATTGACGCGTTGATGGTCGAGACTGTGGCAGGCGATCTCGTGGCCGCGATGATGGATTTCTCGGATGAGGCGCGGGTAGCGCCGAGCCACCCAGCCCAGCACAAAAAAGGTCGCGTGGGTCCGATTGCGATCCAGCAGGTCCAGCAACCGGTGCGTACTGGGCTCAATCCTCGAAGGCTGGTGTTCCCAGTCGGAAAAGGAAATGCCCTGGGATGCGACCTCGGTGTGGAAATAATCCTCCAGGTCAACGGTGAGTGCGTGACAGGGGCGGGCGCTGGGTTCAAACGGTTGCTTGTGCGACAAACCCTGGCGGTCGATGATGGACAGCCCAAGGAGAGTCTTCCCAGCCGGGGTTGCGGGAACAGGCTTGGCCTTGGCATGGGTATGACGGGAAAGAGGCGAGATAGCGCCAGCGTAGAAAAGGCAGAAAAGGCCAAAACCAAACAGGCCGAGCGATTCAAAGTGAAGTGAGTGCGCGAAAGCGAGATTCAGTGCGATGGCAACAATTGCGACGATCACCAAAATGACTGCGGATTTGCCTAGCACGGATGACCCTTCGTGGTTCATTGGTACCCCTTCAAGGTGAGCCGTGAAAGTGCGCTCACCGAAGATGTTGCAACTGCGAGGCCAAACCATTTGCGTCGAATCGAACGCGTGACTCGCAGTCCTGAAAGGGTCTCTGGGAAGGAGAAAATTCACAGTCGCGATTTATGTGCAGGAGTTTGCACTGTGAGGTGGCGCAGGGCCCATAGTTTACCCATCTTCTACACAGAGTTCGGCACCCGCCAGAGGATGAAAACGACGGCAATTGAGGTGAAAGGCCTGGATGCGAAAGGGACGCGGCTACCGCCGCGCCCCTTTGAAACAACATCGATTTGGGCGAAGGAATGGATCGGTACGCTAGGCGACTTCGCGTTGGGCTTGGGCTGCCTGGGCTTCCAAAAGGCCAATGATCTGGAAGGTGCTTAACGAAGTTTTCGGAACCAAGAGGCTGCGGTTGTTCGTCAATTCGTCAACGGGAAAGAGTTGAAACGCGTTTTTGGTCAACAGAGCGATATCGTTCAAAACGCGTCCTTCCATAATTTCTCCATCCAGAAACGCAATCCGAACCCAGAGGTAGGGGTGAATCGAGAGAGAGTCGAAGAAGCGCACGTCCTGTTGACTCGGACTACCTGTGAATGTATTGACGAAGAACACGGCTTTGGCATCCTCCAGACGAAACGTCACGTCGGGGCCGCCGTCCTCCGGCTGAATGGTCATGCTGGTGGGCAGATCGGGAGGTACCGCAGTTGGATCCTGCAGAACGCCGGCGGATTGGTAATAGCCGTGGAGCACTTTCGAGTTCTTTAGATTGACAACGACGTTATGGATCATCGTGAACCTCTCCCAAAAAAGGAAATGAATGCGGAGCCGAAGCAGGACAAGAGAACTATGGTGCAATTTTACGCAGATTGTGCCGGCGCAGACAGGTTGTATTGCCGTATTTTGTAGAGCAGCGCCTTGTAGCTGATGTTCAACCGTGTAGCCGCGATGCGGCGGTTCCACTTGGTTTCCGCAAGGGTATCGCGAATGGCCTGCATTTCCGCCTGATCTTTCAAGCCGCGTACCATCGACTTGAGATCGGGGCTGGTGGTTGCCGTCACCATGCTGTTCCGTTCCGGGACGGGCAGGAAGTAACCAGGGATTTTCGACTCGAGATCGGCCAGCGCGGCGGGTTCATCCCGAATCACGAGGTAGCGTTTGACGAAATTGCCCAACTCGCGGAGGTTGCCCGGCCAATGATAAGCCACGCAGGCGGCGATCATCTGGGGCGAGAAATGGACGGGCTCCAACTCATGCGTCGCCGCCAATTGCCGGGACATCTGGGTGAGCACGTATGGAATTTCCTCGCGGCGTTCGCGCAGCGGAGGAATGTGCAACACGAATGTGCTTAACCGGTAATAGAGATCCTCGCGGAAAGTCTTCTCTGCGAGCGCCTTTTGAATGTCGATGTTGGTGGCGGCGAGGATGCGAGCATTGGTTTGTTTCTCGCCGCGACCGCCCAGTCTGGAGAAGGTGCCGTCCTGCAACACATGCAGCAGCTTGGCCTGCAGTTGGGGGCTCATTTCCCCGATTTCGTCCAGTAGCAGCGTGCCCTTGTCGCACATTTCAAACTTGCCGAGCTTGGATTTGGTGGCGCCGGTAAACGCGCCGGCCTCATAGCCAAACAATTCGCTTTCCAGCAGGTCGACCGGGAGGGCGGCACAATTGATCTTGAGCCATTCTTCATTGGAGCGGCGGGACATGTGGTGAATCAGGCGGGCGACCACCTCTTTGCCGACGCCGCTCTCGCCGGTAATCAGCACCGGAATATCTGCGTGGGCGATGGCGGCAGCCTGGTCGTGAATCTTCTTCATGGCGGGAGTTGCCGCAAGGAAGAAGGTTCCATTGCCAAGATCTTCTCGAATGATGGATCTGCTGGAGGCTTGTGCCTGCGTGCTGCGCACGCGATCGCGTACGCGACGAAGAATAGCATCCATCTGGTGTTTCAAGAACGGTTTCGGCAGTACGTCGTAGACGCCCTCTCGGGCGGCGGCAAGGAATCCTGAACGATTGCTGGCTGGAATGAGAAGAACGACGCTGAGAAATGGAAACTGCTGGCGCAACTTGACCAGCATCGATTCCAAATCAACTCCGGGCAGTGTGGTATCGATCAGCAGCAAATCGGCTGCTACGGCGGAGCGACAAGTCTCGGCGACGTCGATCAACTGGAGAGAATTGACAACGCAGTCCAAGCCCTCCAACAGATTCTGTATATAGCCGCGTACTTGAATCTCGTCTTCGACAAGGACTACGCGCAGTCTCTGATTCACAAACACCGCCCTGTAGGTTCCAAGAGCATGGATCTATCC
>JAJZKY010000728.1 GCA_021803885.1 Planctomycetota bacterium | reverse complement strand
CGCCATTGCCGGCGTTGGCTCCATTGCTGCTGCCGCCATTTCCACCAGTTACGTTCTGCGTGAGATAAACTTGGGCCCCGCCGGTGGTGCTTCCACCGACGCCGTTGGCGATGTTTTCACTGGCACCGTTGCCGCCGTTGGCACCATAGCCGCCGCTTCCACCGGCGCCGCCGTTGGCGGTTGCGGAGAGCGTGACGTTGCCGCCGCTGGACGAATTCCCTGTCACCGCTCCCAGGCTCGCAACGCCACCATTGCCACCGGCGTTCCCGGCTCCCTGGCCAGATCCACCATTACCGCCTTGTGCAATCGCGGTGGTGGTCACGGGGTCAGAGCCGTTGTTGAGGGCTTCTGCGCTGGCATAACCACCGCCGCCAGCGCCGCCGTTGCCAATTGTGCCTGTACCGCTGACGCTGCCGCCGTTAGATCCAAACCCATACGCATTGGCCGAAACGGCACCGGGTAGAGAACTGTTCGTTGCCGCACTTGCAAACGCGGTCGCGGAGCCTAAGGCACCGGCTCCACCATTGCCCGATCCCGCGACGACCCCTCCGGCGCTCAAATTGCTCGATCGAATGCCGAAATAATTGGTGCTGTTGGCATAGGCCGCCGCCGTGACGTTGCCACAGCCGGTGAGATTCACACGGGATGTCGCGGTTCCCATGTTTCCCCCGTTGGCACCCAGACTGCCATTGGTACCGGTATTTGCATCCGCATATGCATAGGTATTGGCGGCATATTTGCCGATGTTATTGACAACAAGGGTAAGGTCGCTTTCAGCGTTTCCGCCAGCGCCCGCAATTCCACCGCCGGTGCTTCCTCCGCCGGCACCCGCGGTGGCTGTTTGGTTGATCGTGATATTACCGGTACTTTGCGCGGAGGATGAAGTAAAAAAATTGATCAGCCGTTCACTGGCTCCGGTCCCGCCATTTTGCCCGGTTCCTCCGTCCCCGCCTACAGCGTTCGCGGAGAGTACAATATTTCCAGTGGTGGATTGTCCGGAAACGCTCCCCATCTGCGCTTGTGAAATGTAGCCGCCATTGCCGCCGTTGGCACCGGCTGTACCATTTCCACCGGCTCCACCTGTGGCCTTGGCCGCCACGCTGACATAGCCGCCCCCGGAAGATACTCCTGTAACCGTATTCAGCGACGCGCCACCGCCGGTTCCACCGGTCAGACCGCTGCCCTGGCTTTGCCCGCCGTAGCCCCCCGATGCATTGGCGGTGACGTGTACGGCGTCGGGACCCGAGTTGGTACCGGAAGCACTTGCAGAGCCGTTGCCGCCGGCACCGCCGGTGCCAATGGTGCCGCTGCCAAACACACTACCGCCGTTGGACCCCGCCCCAATGGCGGTTACGTTCACGCCGCTGCTCCCGGCAAGTGTGTTTGTTGACATTGCAATGGCAGTAGCGGTACCGGTGCCTCCGGAACCACCGTTGCCGGTGCCGCCATTTACGTCGCCGCCGCTGGAACCCCCGCCGTTGGCACCCGCCCAGGCGGAGATACTTTCATTGCCCGAGAGGTCAATGGTGGCATTGGCTGTTCCCGCAACTGTCCCGTCGCTGTTCTGGCTTGTTGCGGTGCCAACCTGGGTTGTGTCGAAATTCGCGCCCGCATGTGCAATGCTTTGTCCAATAAGTAGAGACAGCCCGCTTTCCGCAAGTGTCATATTGCTCACAGCGTTGCCCGACACCCCGGCAATACCACCATTGCTTCCACCTCCAGCACCTGCCGTTACCGTTTGGCTCAAAGACAGATCGCCGGTCGTTCGTCCACTATTGCTTGTAAAATAATTGGTTAAATTTTCCGAGGCTCCATTTCCTCCGTGCGCGCCACCTGCTCCGCCGTTGCCTCCATTAACTGCAATTGTAAGATTGACATAACCACTGGTTGAACTCCCGGAGGTACTTCCAAGTTCAGATTGAGTGACAACCCCGCCATCGCCGCCGTCCGCTTGAATCCCATTTCCGCCATTACCACCGGTCACAGTCGCGGTAACTCCGACTCCGCCGCCGCCGGACGAACTTCCAGTCACCGTTCCCAGACGCGCTGCGCCACCATTGCCGCCGGCATGCCCTGATCCCTGACCAGATCCACCATTACCACCGTGGCTAACTGCATTTACAGTCACTGCGTCCGGCCCGGCGTTGCTCCCCGACGCCGCCGCATAACCGGCTCCCCCCACCCCACCATTACCGATCGTACCGGAATTTAATACGTTGCCTCCATTGGCCCCGTAAGCATACGCTCCGGAAGTCACGGCGCTGTTGCCGGATAACCCGCTGGCGGAGACGACTGTGGCAGTAGCGCTGCCCATCGCTCCCGCTCCACCATTGCCGACGCCCGCCGTTACAGAACCGCCACTGCTGGAGTTTGCGGCATTGGTATTATTGCTATTGGCCCATGAGACGGCCTGCATGGTTCCATTTCCTGTTGCATCAATTGTGCTAACGGCTGTTCCCGCATTGCCGGCATTGGCGTTTTGAGCATTGCCGCCGGTACCAGCCTTCGCGCTGGTACTGGCGTTGAATCCGTTAAAGTTGTATGCCGAGATGTTCAGTGTGGCAGCGGCATTGCCGCCGGCGTAGCCTTGTCCGAGATAATCACTTCCGCCCGTTCCACCATACGAGCTTATAATCGCTCCCGCAAAAAGTCCGTTGCCGTTATCAGAGGAATCGGAAACCACTGCGCCCGCGTAGCCGCCTGTGCCGCCAATGGCTCCCGGAACATTTCCAATATAGCCGGCACCACCGGTTGCGGTTATCTGGCCACCGGGATTACTTGTGAGGTTGATCACCGCGCTGCCGCCATTGGGGTTGATTGCAGTGCCATTGGTTCCGGTTTGTGTTACCGTGGCACGGGCAATCGACACCCACGCGGGCGTAGCTGCAACCGCTGCCAAGATGATACTAAGTAGTCGCTTCCGACGCGGTCGATGTTTCAAGTGGTGCGATGGCATAAGCACTCCTGCTGTCGCGGGCCCGGTCCTGCTATGACCCTGATCTTACGCACTTTCTGCAAGAGCGAAAGGCGTTTTTTTTTGACAGCCCGAATTGCTTTATGCCCATCCGGTTCACACTGTCTTTCGTTTCCTCCGCAGCGTCAGCACACCCAGTGCCCCGATCGCCAGCAAAGCCAGGGATGCGGGTTCAGGCACGGGAGCGGCAATACTGCCGGCGAGAGCTGCGCTGGTGGTGGCGGCAACGGTCGTACTGCCGTCGTTGAGGTTGTTTACCACCGTTAGAA
>JAJZKY010000727.1 GCA_021803885.1 Planctomycetota bacterium | reverse complement strand
GGAGTCAATGGATTCGGAGTGCTCATGTCATCACCTTGCCGGTTCAGCCGGCGTTCGTAGGGGTTTCTAGAAACGGAACGTGTATCAGGATCAGTGCGCAGAGGCCGGTGAGCGACGTTGCTACCGTGTCTGGTACCGTGACGTGCCAAAAGTAACCTGCCGCCCAGCACACGATCTGAGTGATGTACATCGCCGCGAGCGTGCCGGCAGTTTTTTGGGCGTTGAGTCGCATAGTCAAAGCCTCTGGTCAGTATATGACAATTGCTGCGGGGCTTCCAGAGCGGCCAGCACCGCCCGCTTGGTCCAGCCATCGCCGAACGTCGGCCAGCCGGCGTCCTCGCGGTACGCCTGAAGTCGCGCCACGGTAAAATCCGCGATCAGGTGCGTCATGTCGTACGTGCGCAGCGCGTTGAGCGTGACCGGCCCTATCACGCCATCGGCGGTCACGCCGGCTGCCTGCTGCATCAAGCGGATGGCCGTGCCGACGCCTTGGTTGACCGCGCAGTCGAACGCGACGAAATCTATCCCGCGCGGCAGTTCGTTGCCGCTGATCGGCGTCCAGTAGTCGCGTTCATAGATCGCAATCGCCTGCGTGCGCGTCAGCGTGCGGATTTGCTCTGCGGTCATGTCGGGGTGTTCGGCGAGCGCGATGCCCATGTTCGTCAAGCCGCCCGGGTCGGCTGGATCATCGACAAGGCCGCCCTCGCGGCGCAGGACGAAACTTACGGCAGCGTCGAAGTCTATTTGCATCACAGGTTCCTGCATGACGGCAGCGGGTAGTACTTGCCGGTATAAGTGTAATACGACTGCATTTCCTGGCCGATTTGCTTGTCGTACCTGCTCTTAAGAGGCCCGCTGCGAAGATTACACCGCGCGATATCTTGCCGTAGCAGCATGCCAGCTATGTCCTGCGCCCAATGCGCTCTCTGCTCTCTGCGAATCTCGGCGTAGTTAGTAGTGGCCTGCGTGGACAGACGCTCGATGCGTGTAGTTAATTTACGATTCAGGTTCAGCACGTAGCTTTGCTTAGCGAACCCGCTGAACAGCGGCGAGAACCCACCAAAGGCTAGGATAGCTCCGAGCACTACGCCTGCAAGTGCTACTGAGGCGATGATGGACGCTTTCAGTTCCAGTATTTTGTTCATCAGCATTACTATCCAAGCGTTCATAGGTTAGGCCGTAAAGTAGAACGATACAAATGGCTGTTGACTAGACTGTGCGGTCACGCTTTTTCGCGCCAGCCACTGGTTCGGGAACATTCGAGACTCTCCAGAAGCGTTGTGCATGGTATACGCATTATGCAATTTGGTTAACTGAGTAGTTCATAACTTGGGCCGACCCGGATGTTTGCGTCAGTTGCACGTCCAAGCCACTGGCTGATATAGTCAATCCTGTCGGGGTTTGAATCATCGTCACAGTAGCCGCACTCCCGCCAGCCACCGATACTACCGCTGTTGCAGAATAAGTAGCAGATCCTGCCGCAGAAATTGTCGCTGATACTAGATACGTGGCGAAATTGGAATTTGGCAGCGTTACCGCCGTAACGGCAGTCCCGGATGCAGTGCTCGCCGTAGCACCTTTATACACATATGGTGCCCACGGTTGCGGGGATGAGACCAATGGCTCAGCGTTCGTACTGACATTTTCGTACACTTGTATAGTGCTGGTGTCAGAGAGAACATATACCAGTGAATTCTTGATTGCACTCTGAGTCGCTGCCAACGTCCAGGTTGCGGATGTGGTCGGGGAAAGGCAATTATCGAATTCTATTGAGTTCAGCCCTGGAGCATTGATAGCGTGCCCTGCGTCCTCACTCAATGTTTGGGTGTCTCGAAAAGAGACGAATAAACTACCGGCAGCCTGCGCATCGATCTGAATGGTCTGACCAAGGTTGCTTTCGAACCAGCAGCGGCTTATTTTCACCAAAGAGAAGCCCAGCAGCCCGCTCATATTTGAACCTAGGTGCAGAGCCCCAGTTGAAAAGTTTCCAGAGGTCCCGTTCTCCTCTAAATCGCAGCCTTCTATGGCGAGCAGATGGCAACCCGAGCCTCCTGATATTCCATCTGCATCGATTCCCCAGGTGGTGTTACCAGCGATCACGGCATTCTGGATACGCAGCAAATTGCAGGACGCTCCGGTACCATCGGGCCGGATATAGATACCCGTAGCGGCCTCTAGGTAGGCTCCTCCCTCGATGGTTCCGATGAGTGCTGAACTGAGAGAGAGGTTGACCCCAAACCCTCCGGAGATATACACGTTCGCCAGTCGCCACCATGCTATACCCAACAGTGTGAGCGCGGTCACAGTGCTTTGCGTCGTTGGCGTGTAGATCGTGACGTTTTCCATCACGAAATTCGATTGCGCCGGGGGGCCCGTCGGCGTAGCTCCTTGGATCGTAACGAGGGCTGCTGGAGTCCCGCTGAGCGTTAGCATTGACCCGCCTGCTGACGACCCCATGATGCGCAAGCCAGAAGTTCCGGAGGTACTAGGAACGGTAACCGATACAGCACCGATCAGATAGTTGCAGTTTTGTCCTATGTACACGTCTGACGAGCCCTGCAGCGCTACGTTCAACGCGCTCTGAAAGGCGCCCGTAGAGACGTTGACGCCCGTTGGATCCCCTCCGTACCGCCGCACATCTCCAGGAGGATACGCATAATTCGTCGGCGTCACACCGGCTGCGATCTCGGCTGCTGTTCTCGCATACGACGCTATCACCGGCGTCGCAGTCAATCCGGCCATGTATGCAGCGACCGCCTTCGGCGTAGTCGTTCCGGTCGCGCCTGACTGGTCCCCAAGAATAAGCTCAGGCCCTTGCAGAGCTGTCATCGCGGGGTATGAGGATATTTTACCCATGATTATCCTTGCAGAACTGGCAGCCCGAATTGGTCGAGTATGTCATTGCCGTTTTCGTCGAGTATCGGTACATCTGAGGGCGTCTGTATGTTCACGTACACGCCCGTAGGATGCGGCAACACGTCGGTGTTAGCCACAATGGCGTACTGCACCGGAGTCGGGTTAAACTCAAAGTACAGCGTCAGGATCATGTTCCCGACATCGATAACGTACGCCACTCCGCTATCGCCAAACAGAAGCTGCAACATCTGATTCATCGCCGGTATGGTCGTCGCCGAAATGTTGGCGAATGCTTTGGCGAGTAGCAGCGATAGATATTCCGAGTCTGGTAGCTGGTACGCTTGGGTAGGCGATTCCCCAGCGTAAAACGGCGGTCTCGTTGTACAATA
>JAJZKY010000726.1 GCA_021803885.1 Planctomycetota bacterium | reverse complement strand
TCGTGAATTGCTGTGGGGCCTGGGCTGGCGGCCCGCGATTGGGTGGTTTGCCGGTTGTGCCAGTCAAGGGTCAGATGGCCAATCTGAGATGCCAGCCGGAACGTCTGCGCTGCGTGGTGCGTGTGCCGGGGATTTATCTGATTCCGCGCGGAGACGGTCGCGTGACCATTGGCGCCACACTGGAACATGCAGGGTTCGATGAAACGGTGCAGGAGCCTTCTATCAGGCAGTTGATCGAAGCGGCACTCCGTCTGCTTCCGGAAGCCACGACCCCATCGCAGATGGAGTCGTGGGCTGGACTGCGTCCGGGCACATCGGATGGTTTGCCAATCCTGGGCACCTCCAAGACCAAACACTGCTGGCACGCTACCGGACATTACCGGGATGGCATCCTGCTCGCCCCCGTGACCGCGCGCGTGATGGCCCAGGCAATGCTGGGAGAGTCCCCCGACGTGCCGCTGGAAGCCTTCACTCCCGCGCGGTTTTAAGACGCGGCATGCAGGCTTCCACTTACATGGGCATGCCGTCTTTCATGCCACCCAGCACGCCACCTGTCTTCGTGATCTTGGTGATATGGATGCTCTTCCCGGACGTATTCACAGTGGCCACTACCTTTACGTTATCGCCGTAATAGTCTTTCACGGCATAGGGGTTTTCAATCGCCCACACCCTCTTCTGGCTATCGACGAAAACCGGCAGATAACCGATTTCGAGGCATTTCTTTACGCAGGCCAGACCGTTATCCATGTGCATGGCGCCGCATTTTGAGTCGCTGATATAGCCAGCGAGCGTTTGGGTCTTAGGGGTTTGGGCAGCGCCAAATGCTGTAATGCCGCCAAGGGCCAGAATGAATGCCAGTCGTTTCATGATCATCTCCTATGAATCCATCGTCCTGCAAAGGACGATTTCTGCCAACAGATATGTTGTATCCAGACACCTGCCCCGTTGGCAAGGCGTCCGTGCATCTGTATCACAAAAAGTATGGAGCGCGAACGAACCAAGAAGCATATCGACTGCGAGTATGTGCGTCCAGTGACTCATTGCATCTCTTTATTTTTGCCGCCATTTTCTCCTGGAATCAGGGCACTACCGCGGGAAAGATCGGGCGGCTGCATCCCGCGAGGGACGTAGTGGAATCGATAGTTCTGAGCACTCTTTCCAGACTCAAACCTGCTGTTCCAGTCGAGTTCATATTGCATTCGAGATGGATCGTCGGCATCGTGTTCCACGGTCTGCGATGGATAGTCGCTCATGCCGTGGAATGGCATTGTGGCGACGGTGTACGGACTCGCCTCATAGAAATCCATGTCCTTGACGAAGCCGTTCGCATAAAAGAAGTAATCTCGCGTCCAGCCTTCAGGCAGTGTAGGCAAGGGAGCGGCGGGAAACTCCAAATCGATGTCCTCCCCGGTGCCGAAGACTACAAAGCGATTGTCGACTCGCTGTAGCAGCCGCGTCACATCGCCATACCGGGTATAGTTGCCGCGCGCGCGCATAAATGGACCAGTCTGACTGATGCGGTTGTAATTATAGGTCAGGTCTCCCGGCGTTTTTCCATCGAGTTGCTGCGGATACCCGCGAAAGGCGAGTTGCGCGGAGGCCAGCGGCAACTCCGTCTGCCGGACGCGGTTTGGCAAATCCGGGCCGTTGTCGATGAGCACCTGGTCCCAATAGATTTGCAGGTTCGTCGTGATGCGGATGCGCCGCGCGCCTTCCGGCAGCTTGCCCGTCAAGTCCACCACGATGGTCCTCGGCAATCCGGCGGGAAATCCCATGTCGTCCATTACGCGCTTCCAGGTGCCGTCCGGCATCTGCGCCTCGACGTATGGAGGCATCGGCTTCAGGCCCGACTGCCAGGCCGCGTACATGGAGCTGGCGGAAAAATATTCGATGAAGCCATGAAGGAACAACCGCAGCGGATTCTGCGCCGTCCACTCGCCAATATCGAGCGTGAGCGTGTGCCGGTTGGCAAAACCTGCGAACTGTAGATTGGTAAAGTCTTTAACGTACTTGCGGTCCCGATAGCGCAGGAGTTCACGGACATCGCGCCCCTGGTCGTCCCACGCGCCGACGGGCGCATGGGCAGCCGAACTGAGAATCGTCTTTTGATGCGCGAAAGGAGGCTCGCTCAGGAAACGCTCGTTCGGATACACCTCGGTCCCTGCCGGATGATCGACCGCAACCAGGCGCACCTGGTCCAGAAAATTGACCTCTTCCATCGGCTCTCCAAAGCGCAGGCTGAGGTATCCATTGCGCGCCCGAAGTTGCGCGCCTTCCACCTTGATCCATTCATCCGGGTCGGGCGTGTTTTCGCGGGTCGGTGCAACCCAGTGGCCAACCACGCCGGCCCCGATGACATCGGAAACAAACTGGTATTTCCGCCCATTCCAGGCAAACAGCGTGGGACAGGAACTGCCCCGGCGATCGAGTTCCAGATAAGAGACCGACTTTTTGGTCCCAATGTCGATTTCATCCTGAGGCACGCCGGTGGGCCAGAGCAGGCGCACGATGTCCGCGTGGGTGTTGCTTCCCAGACCGGCCAGGATTTCATCCGGCCCCTGGCTGAGAAAGCCGGAAGCGCCTGTCACCTCCCACTTCTGCCAGTTGCCATTCGAGAAGACTTCCACTTTTGTGCCGATGGCCATCTTGTTATCGGCCAGACCTCTCAGGGCAATCCGCAGGGAGTGGTTGCGATTGCCGCCTTCATTGCGGAATACAACTGGAGCGCGGCCCAACTGGGTGACGATCAGGTCTGAGGCCCCGTCGCCATCGAGATCGGCGGCAATCACCGAGCGCGGATTCCGCAGCTTGATTTTGTCCAGCTTCAGGCTGGCGGTCACATCCTGGAATCCCTTCGGCCCCATATTGCGCAGTACGCGCAATTCAGGTCCATGCGCGGTCTCGATCAAGACCGCAAGGTCGATCCATCCATCGTTGTCGATATCGACAGCGGTCAGGCCCCAGCCTCGTATCGCGTCGTGGATCGGCAGCGGCACGCGCTCAAAATGTTTGCCGTCCACGTTCCGCCACAAGGTCACTCCAGGAGCGCCCGCGTGGGTCACGGCGACATCCATCCACCCATCTTTGTTGAAGTCGAAAACACTGACGCCTTCGGTTGGCGGCAGCCCCGCGCCGGTAAAGAGCGGAGATACTTTGAAAGGGCCCTCCCGTTGGTTGGCAAAGAAGGTTGGAGCAGCGCCGGAGCCGGTCACGACCAGATCGACAGCGCGATCATTGTTCAGGTCGG
>JAJZKY010000725.1 GCA_021803885.1 Planctomycetota bacterium | reverse complement strand
GTCCATGATGCTTCGGTCCGAGACCAGGCTCTTGGCGATGATCCGCACCGTCAGCGGCACCATGGCTACTCCTTGTTCTTCACACTTCTTGCAGGCGCGCTTCTCTCGTTTGGTCACTTCGACGAAGTACTCGGCCGGCTTGACGTCTCACGTTGCCATATACCTGGCGGCACCCGGGTCGCCGCTGTAGGGAGTTCGGTCTGTTGGAACCCAAGAAGGACCGCCAGGATCGTTGCCCACAAGTCATTTCCAATTTCCCGAAATGTTCCTCCAACTTGGACAATTTGTCCAAGTTGCTTCGTTTCAGATCCACGCATCATGCCGCCGCACATCGCTCGATGGCCGAATTCCGCGCAGGCCGACCACTCAACGGACATCAGATTCTGAATTCGATAAATTTTCATTCTCCATACGGCAATACCGCACTGAGTCGACACCTATCCGGGATTGCGGTGGGCCAATTCAAAGGACAAGTTGCCACACGCGAAATGGCGCTGTGCTGCTCAAGTCCCTAGCTCCGGTTCGCAAGACGTGGAAAGAAGCCGAGTACCGCGATTAGTGAAGAGGCTCCGTCCGCACAGTACGCAAGCAACAAGTCGGAGATTGTTGCAGTAGCTTTGAACTTCATATGCAGTAAACTAATACTGCAATGCTTTCACTTCGGTCCGATCTGCGGCGCAAGGTCTTGACCTTCTTCTACGTGAACCGGGAGGCTCGCGTTTACGTGCGCCAACTGGCCGCCGCACTGGATGCCGATTCCACCAATCTCTCGCGCGAACTGACGCGACTGGCGCACGAGGGGTTCCTGAGCGCGGAGAGGGAAGGGCGGCAGCTTTACTACAGCGTCAATCACGCTTACCCCTACCTGAAGCCGGTCTTCGCCCTGCTACAGGGCTCCGTGGGCATTGAACCAACCTTGAAAAAGGCGCTGCAGCTGGTCAACGGGATCGAATCGGCATGGATATTCGGCTCCTTCGCCAAAGGGGAAGCCGACGCCAACAGCGATATTGACCTGCTGATCGTAGGCCGGCCCGACCAAGCGCGGCTATCGCGGGAGATTCGCAAGACCGAAAAAGCCTTGCACCGCGAGGTCAGCTACACTGTTTTTACTCCCGAAGAATTGAAGCGGAGGATTGCTCGGCACGATCCTTTTGTCATGGACATTTGGAACGGAAAGCGGATTGGATTGATTCAGGATGGCAACAACCAAAAAGCAGAAGATCGATCCCAAGCAGGTAAAGCAATTCATGGCTGACGCGAAAAAGAAGGCTGTCGCGGCCCGGAAGAACCTTGAGATCGACGAGGAAACTGCTTATCAGACGGCTTATCAGGCTGCGCTGAAGGCGTCCCTGGCGCTGATGCTGAGCCATGGGCAACGTCCACGGGTGCAGCTCGGACACCACGTCGCGATTCTGGAGTTTGCACAGAAGCACCTCGATCCGGCGCTCGCTCCCACCTTTGACCTCTTCGACCGTATGCGCCGCAAGCGCAACGATGCATTCTACGACATCGCGAATATAGGTGAAGTTGAGGCAGAAGAGGCTGTAGCTGCTGCAGAAGCGTATTTGCCTGCGGTTGCCGCGGATATCCGCAAAAGGATCTCCTGAGGTGGCAGTGAAGATGCAGTTTATTCGGCGTTCCACCACCATCAGTATCCATACTTGGATACTCGCGGACCTTTCAGTATTGATCGGCTCATTCCGGGAAGATAAGAGCGGCTTCTCTAGTTTGGATGATTGATGTGGAGATGCGAAATGGCTGTCGAGACGCCAGGCCGGTGTCAAAAACGTGGACTACTGCGGGAGGGCAAGCCGCATGGACTTGTTGTTGCCGTTGCGAATCCGGAGCGAGAAACGGGCCTCGTCGAAACGTGGTTTCGAGATCGAGCACGCCGAACAGCTTCATGCCGTCCTCGGAGACAGCGTACTCGTCGCACGACGTTGATGTGCCGGTACGAGAGGCCGTCCAGCAGGCTATTGATGAGCTCGGCATTGAAGGGGATCGACCCGCCAAGTTCGTGCTTTTCCCCAGTTACGCTGTTAAGCCGTCGGCTCAGCCCATGTCCCGGTTACAAGCGTATCGAGTCTGTCCTGCCTGCCCTGGACCCACTTTGCATAGTGGCGCTCGGTAGTTCTAATCGATTCGTGGCCGAGCAGCTTGGATACTTCCTCCAGGGGGATGCCTTTCTCAAGCAAGTCCACGGCGAACGTGTCCCGCAGCCTGTGACTCCTCATGTGACCATCGCATTCAATTTGCTGCCTCAAAAGCTGGAACGATAAACCGTTTACCCCAATCCCCGACTACGCTCTTTTTCGATCCCTCGCCCGACCAGAAGAAGTAGACGTCATTGTCGTTCTGGACCGAGAGTAGTTCCTGGGCTACATCAGGTGGGATCGGCACGGTGACATGGGTGCCAGTCTTGGTGCGCTGGGTGACGACCCGGTAAATGCCTTTGGCTTCATCATGGATAAGTTCGTCGCGTTTGAGCGTGAGGGCATCCATGATCGCCAGACCAGACCAGCGCATAAGCTGGAACAGCCCACGAACGCGGGCTGCCCAAATGGCGGTGTCGCGGCGGCGCACAATACTCGCAACGACCTCCAGAAGCCGCTTATACTCCTCTGCCGTGAGGGGCATTGTCGGCGGTTCCTCGATTTTGATCTTTGGCCAGGCTGGCACGCGTTCCAACCATTGTGCCTCGTAGCAGTACCGTAGAAAGCTTTTGTAGCGCTCGCGCAGTTTGGCGCGGGTGTACGTGCTTGGGTAGAGCTTGGGCCAGTCCTCGCAGAATCCAGTCACGAGTTCTCTTGTAATGCCCTTTACGACGAATACTCCGCGTCCCTCACAATACGTCTGCAGCCGCCCCAGCCAAAGCGTGTACTTCTTGATGAGGTCGGAGCTCAATCCTTGGACCTTCTTGTCGGCGATAAACAGCGAGACTGCCGCGGCAATGGTTTGGGTATTGTCCTCGGGAGAGAGAGAGGAGGTACGCCCGGCCAACTGGTCCTCAAGATCGCGCTTGGCATGTTCGGCTTCGACCCAAGAACGAGTCCCTGCGGTTTTCCGGTACTGGACCCCGTTGTGGGTCCAGCGGAGGTGCTTTCGGCAGTTGCACCGACGATAGAGCTCATCATCGGCGTGTTTGCATTCCGGAGAGTGGCGTACAAAGATGGCGATCAGGGGAGTGCTCATTTGCCGTAAAAGTCTAGCACAAAATTAGCGCAAAAAAGAACTGTTAAAAGCTCTTGGT
>JAJZKY010000026.1 GCA_021803885.1 Planctomycetota bacterium | reverse complement strand
ACCCCTGCGGCCAAGCGTGCCCATGGTGGTCAGCATGCATGACGTCATCGAGTGGCATCGAGGCAAGGACTTTGACGGGGAGCTTTCTTCACGCCATCGTCTGAGCCGCCTTTATCGAATGAATGCCATGGCGCTCAACGCCCGTCGTGCCCGAGCTATTCACACCGTCTCCCAACACGCGGCCGAAGATATCCATCGCACCCTGCGCGTGCCTGAGGACAAGATTCACGTGATCGCGTTAGGCTTCGCCGTCCGGACGGACCCGGCCGACGAGTCCATACTGCGGGAGTTGAATCTGTCGCCGGGCACTTATGCCATGGCGTTCGGAGCTCTTGATCCGCGCAAGAACTCCGAGCTCCTGCTACGGCTGTGGGCGGGCCGCCAGATGCCGTGGGACCTGGTTCTGGTGGGTGCGGAACCGCACGCCTTAAGACGCTGGCAAGCGCGCTTCGGGGCGGTCTCCGGCATCCACCTTCGCGGCTTCGAATCTGACAGCCGGGTGCGAGCGCTCATGCAGAACGCGGCCGTCTTCCTTTACCCGTCCCACTATGAAGGGTTCGGCCTTCCCGTGCTAGAAGCTCTCTCTTTGGGTGTGCCGGTCATTCTGGCCACGGGAACCGCAGGTGAAGAGGTGGCTCAAGGGGCCGCACTGGCGGTTCCGGCAGGGGATTCAGGCGCCTGGACGGCTGCGATCGAGAGTTTGGTAAGTCGCGGCGCTCTTCAACAAGCCCGAAGTGTGTTGGGTGCCCGCATTGCGGCGTCGTATTCGTGGGCCGACACAGCCCGGGGTATTCTCGATTTGTACTATGCCGTTCATCGCGGATGATGGGGCGGCAGGATCACATTCTGTCGGCAGCCGCCTCAAGCAACACAATTCCCGGAGAGGCACGGGCACATGGTAGAATGCCGACGACTCCTCGGCGCCGCGCACGAAAGGAAGATGGTTGCTGGGCGGGATACCTCCAGAAGAAGGAACCAGCATTGCAGCCTTTCGGTGGACCGTGGCGCTCGGATACATGGCCCTGGCCGGAACCCTATGCCTGGTGCGTTACCATCTGTTTATTGCCACCGGTTGGGACTTAGGCTTCTACGAGCAAGGACTCTGGGCCCTGGCCAGCCATGGCCCCGCCGCCTTATCGTCGTGGGGCGGCTACCCCGTTCTGGCGAGGAACGCGGCCTGGATTCTCTGGCCATTGGCGTACCCGTATCGGGTCTTGGGCGTCGGGTTTCTCATCGTCCTCCAGGCTTTTGCCTACGGCGTGGGTTACTACTTCTTGTTCGACATAGCCGCCGCAGAGGGCATTTCCTGGGACCGGATGAGACTTTTGGGTTGGGTTTACGTGCTCTCTCCCCTCGCCTGGGGGGCTACCCTTTTCGACTTTCATCCCGTTCTGCTCGCGGTCCCGCTGATACTGGCGGCCTACGGGGCCGTCATCCAAAGACGGCATAAAGCTGCTGGCCTGTGGTTCGTACTGGCTCTAGCGACACATGTGCTCGTGTCGGTGGTCGGGGTGGCGACCGGGTTCGTCATGATTGTTCAGCGGCGATTCGCCGTGGGCCTTGTGGCTCTGGTCGTCAGCACAGCCATGCTCGCACTTGATGCCTTCCTCCTTCACCGCCTCGACCCACACGAGTGGCTGCCCGTCGCCACATACTGGGGATCACATGTCACTCGCTGGCCGCACGATCTTGCAGTCGGGATAATGCGTGTACGAACATGGCTATATCTGGTGTGGGTCTTGGGGCCAATCCTCTTGTTCGGCATGAACCGGAGGGCGCTCGCGTGGTATCTTCCTGTGGCGGCCATACTGGTGCTGAACATTTCCAGCACAAGCCTGGCGACCACGTCCCCATTCAACCAGTACTCCGTGTTGACCATACCGTTTCTCATGTTGGCGTGCGTGGAGTGTCTGCGCGATGCGAATAACCTACTCCGCCTTAAAACGATCCGGGTGGCCGTTTATCTAGGTTTCTTGCTCGTGTTTTTCGGCCACGAAGCAAGCCTGCGACATGAGATTGTTCCGAGCGCACAGGCGATTTCCTTGGCAGACGCGGTCCATCACATCCCGCCAAATGTTCCGCTTTTCACCCAGAACTTCTTCGCTCCGCACGTCGCCAACCGCAACGACCTGCAGTTGATTGCAAGTGGACAGGTGTTCCCGAGCGATTCTTACGTGGTCTTGGACCTGGCACACAGCTCTGGAGTGACCAATCCGCTCATCATCAGCGGTGACATAAAGCTTCTGAGTCACAGCGCCACGGTCGTGTATGCCGTAAACGACGTATACATATTTCGGCTCCGCGCACCGGTCAAGGGGGTTGTCGGATCGTGACGACGGCAAATAGGCCAGTTCAATTCCTATCTGGGGTTCGTGGCCGCCTCGTACCGGCCGGCTCTCGAAGGTGGTACGAACTCATCCGCAATTTGGCCGTGCGTGACGTGGAGATACGGTACAAGCATTCGTTGCTGGGTTTGTACTGGGCTCTCATCAATCCTCTCATTATGGCGGTCATCTATTCGTTTGTGTTTGGAACCCTCTTCCATGTCCCTTCGGGCAACATTCCTTATCTCGTGTTCTTATTGACCGGTCTCACGTTCTGGAACGTGCTCAATAACGGCCTGATGTCGGCGACGGCCAGTGTCAGTGGCAATGCACAACTTTTGGCCAAGCTGTACTTCCCGAGAGTCGTGCTCCCCACGGCGGCGGTGCTCGCACGTCTGATTGACTTTGGGTTTTCGTTTGTCATCCTTCTGATTTTCGTGGCCGTGTACCGGGTGCCGCTGCACTGGACCGCACTTCTGCTGCCTCTCGTCCTGATCCCGCAGATGATCTTTACCCTCGGGCTCGGCTTCTTGCTGGCCGCCCTCAACGTGCTGTATCGGGATATCAGCCAGGTGATTGCTCTCGTGTTGCTGATGTGGATGTACTTGACGCCCGTCATGTACGAAGCATCGCGGATTCCAAGTAATCTTCAGGTCATCTTGTTCCTGAATCCGATGGGGAGTTTCATAGAGGTGGAACGGCAGCTGATGTTTTCGGGTCGAATAACGGATCCGACCTATATCTGGACCATCCTCATCTGGACCATCTTCGTTTACGCGGTGGGTTTAAGAGTGTTTAAGCGAATCGAACCGCTGTTTGCGGAGGTGATGTAACCGACATGGAACCCATCATCGAAGTCGACCACGTGTCGAAGAAGTTCACGCTCCGGAGAGACCGGGCCGACAGTATTGGCCAGCTGCTATACCGCATGATTCCGGCCACGGGGAGCCATCGCCCGACGGCGGTTCCGTTCTGGGCCTTGCAGGATGTTTCTTTTGACGTACCACGCGGAAGAAGCCTCGGCATCGTGGGTAACAACGGGTCGGGCAAAAGCACTCTGCTGAAGATCTTGACCCAAACCATGAGACCCACAAGCGGCACTATTCAGGTGCGCGGGCGCGTTTCTGCGCTGATCGAGCTCGGAGCAGGTTTTCATCCGGACTTCACCGGCCGAGAGAATGTGTACTTGAACGCGTCGATACTCGGATTTACCCGCCGCGAGATTGAAGGACGCCTCGACTCCATCGTTGAGTTCGCCGAGTTGGAGTCATTTATCGACACGCCGGTCAAGTATTATTCAACCGGAATGCATGCCCGCCTGGGATTTTCCGTGGCGACAGCCGTCGACCCCGAGATTTTGATAGTCGATGAGGTTCTCGCCGTAGGCGATGAAGGGTTTCAGAAAAAGTGCATGGAACGGATCTTATCCATGAAGAAGTTGGGTGTGAGCATTCTACTTGTTACCCATTCCCTGGACTCAATCATTGAACTGATGGACGACACTATATGGATTGACCGGGGCGTCGTTCAAGCATACGGTATGCCGTCGGTCGTGGTGGCACAGTATCGCAAATGGCAGGCTTCCGTCGGCTCCAGTCTCGTCTCCGTGCTCAACCACTAGGAAAGGGACAGTCCACCGTTTATGTCAGATCTCCACTACGACTACATATTTGAGCCCGACAGGTCCAATGAGAGTCACTCACTCACCGCGAGCCGCGTACCCCCCGGCAGCAAGGTTCTGGACCTGGGGTGTTCCGTCGCAGCCCTCGCCCTCTACCTAAGAAGCCAGGGCTGCTTCGTAATGGGAGTCGACAATGATGCAAGCGCACTTCAGATTGCCGAACAGCGGTGCGACCGGGTTGCGCAGATTGACCTGAACGACCTTACCGCGCTCCACTCGCTGGACAGAGACTTTGACGTCATCCTCTGCAACGACGTCTTAGAACATCTTCTCGATCCTCGGGCCGTTCTTGATGCCTTGCGGGCGCATATCCGCGACGATGGTTTCGTGGTCGCCAGCATACCAAACGTGACGCATGGAAGTGTGCGGCTCAACCTGTGGAATGGCCACTGGAACTATCACGACAAGGGCATATTGGACCGGACCCACCTCAAGTTTTTTGATCGAGAGGGTATTTCCAACCTCTTTACGTCGGCTGGTTGGTTTGTGGGGGAGTGGGATAAGACCACCGCCCCCTATGATATTGATCTGGAGGTGCCCCTCGACTCGGTTCCGGCCGAGATGATGGACAAGTTGAATGCGGACCCGGACGCGCAGACGTATCAGTTCATCGTCAAGGCTTATCGCCGCGAGGCCCTGGCGGTGGCCGATACGTTCGAAATGGAGCGGGACACGTGGAGCAAGGCCCGGAGCGACTATGAGGAAAAGATTACGGCGCTTGCTCAGCGAGTTGAGGCCGAAGCATCGCACGCGCGGAACCTGGAGCAGCAAGTCGAGCACCTGACCCTTGAACGCAGCAAGCTGCGCACACAGGCGATATCCTCGTCGAGTCTCGTGACGCACCTCCAGATGCAACTGACCATAGCCTCCTCGATGCAGCAAATGCTTGCGTCACAACTAGAAGACGCTCGCCAGGAAAGCGCCTCACTCGTCCGAAGTAAGGAAGCGGCCGACCAGGAGACCCAACGCTACCGTTACTATTACGAAGCTCTGAGGTTCAGCCGGAGCGGTAGACTGGCCCACAAGCTAGGTTCCATCAAAACCGCCTTCCACACCGCGAGAAGGCTCTGGGGCACTCGACGACAGTTTGCGGATATGGCCCGCAAAGCCTCGCATGTTCTCGTCACCGAAGGGCCCGTGCAAGCCGTCGAGTATGGCGTCAAGAAACTCAAGGAACCGCATCTACGCTACGATGAGCAGACCCGACGCCTTAACGCCGAGGAGGACGTCGAAGGGTACCAGGCGTGGATTGTGGCCCACGAGCCGACGGCCAAAGATCTCGCTCTGTACGCGGAGCAGGTTCTGACGTGGACGTATCGGCCCCTCATTTCGATCGTGATGCCAGTTTTTAACGTAGAGGCTCAGTGGCTGCGACGCGCGGTGGAGAGCGTTCGCTCGCAGGTTTACCCTCAATGGGAACTCTGTATGGTCGATGATCATTCCACTTCGGAATCCACGGTGCAGTACCTTAAAAGCCTTGAGAACTTCGGCGATCCGCGCATTCGCGTTCGTCACCGTGACTCCAATGGCGGCATCAGTGCGGCAACGAATGACGCGCTGGCGGCGGCGGATGGAGAGTTCATCGCGCTGATGGACCATGATGATGAATTGGCGCCCCATGCCTTGTTTCGGGTCGTGGACCTCCTGCAGAATAATCCAACCCTGGACCTCATCTATAGCGACGAGGACAAGATCGACGTGGAGAATCGGCGCAGCGCACCGTTCTTCAAACCCGATTGGAGTCCCACGCTGCTCCTGGGCATGAACTATATCAGCCACCTTGGCGTGTACCGAGCCTCAGTCGCCCGGGCGATTGGTGGGTTCCGATCAGAGTTCGACGGGGCCCAAGACTACGACTTCCTATGGAGGTTTGTCGAGAGCACGAACAATATCGAGCATGTCCCGGATGTCTTGTACCACTGGCGGGCCGTGCGGCAGTCTACGGCGTCTAGCATGGATGCGAAACCGTATGTGATAGACCGCGGCCGGGAAGCGGTTCAACAGCATTTGAATCGATGCCATGTGGCCGCCGAAGTGGTCCCGGGGCAAATCCCCGCGAGGTTTCGTGTGCACTGGCGTACATCGGACCTACCCCGCCTCACCGTCATCATACCCACGAAGGACCATCAGCCACTCCTTGAAAAGTGCATCAAGGGGCTGGAGACGACCGACTACCCAAACCTCGACGTGATAATCGTAGACAATGGGAGCACCAGCCCGCAGGCTCTTGAATATCTTGAGTCCACGCCGCACCAGGTCATTCGTGCTCCCGGCCCGTTTAACTTCTCGCACCTGATCAACGTGGGCGTAAACCGATCCCAAGGGGACCTGGTGCTCTTGCTGAACAACGATATCGAGGTCATGGACCCCCTGTGGTTAAAAGAGCTGTCGCGAGAACTACTGGCTCCCGGGGTCGGCATCGTGGGTCCCAAATTGGTCTATCCCGACGGCCGCGTTCAACACGGCGGAATCATCTTAGGCCTCGGGGGAATAGCCGGGCATGCGTTTCACATGAACAGCTCAGATGCGTACGGTTACTTCGGGCTGCAGCAGGTGACACACGAGGTAAGCGCCGTCACTGGTGCCTGTCTTCTGACGACACGTCATCTCTTCGATACTGTCGGCGGTTTCCGAGAGGAGCTCCCGGTCAACTTCAACGACGTCGCTTTTTGCCTCGACGTCCAAAGGCAAGGGCACCGTGTCCTTTACGACGCCAGCGTCACGCTCATCCACCGGGAGTCGGCAAGCCGGCCACCACGAGTGGAACAGTGGGAGGAGGACATCTTCCGGAGATTGTACAGGCATGCTGTGGACCCTTATTATTCCATTCACTTTTCTCGCGACGGTGCGAACGCTTACGGCTTTTAACGTTGCGCGAACAAGTTGCGGAGGCCATGTATGTTATCGCGGTTGAAACCAGCTTGGCTTCCTGATGCAGCGAGTATCGCATTCTTGGTGGTTCTGGCCAGTCTTTACCTGTCGCCAGCTCTTATCCAAGGCTTCAGCTTCGGACCGTTCGATTTGGGGCGGGTGGACTCGGGAGTTCTTGGCTCGGCCCCCTTGCTTCACAATGTTCTGAACGGGGACCAGATCCAGGAGTTTCTTCCATGGAACTACCTGAACTGGATTTCGGTCCACCACGGGCAGATACCGCTCTGGAATCGATTTACCTTGCTGGGTTTGCCACAGATGTTCAACTTCGAGTCAGCCCCCTTCAGCCTCCCTAACCTGATAAGTTATGCGGTTCCACTACACCTAAGCTTCTTTGTTGCGGTGGCCGTCAAAATGCTGATCGCCGGGACAGGGGCGTACGTCTTTGCCCGTCTGCTCCGCCTGTCACCCATACCGGCCTTGCTGGCGGCGATAGTCTTTATGCTGAGTGGGGCCTTCTCAAACGAATTGGGCTGGACGCTTTCCGATGTCGTGGCCTGGGCTGGTTGGATCTTCGCGTTCATAGTGCTGGTCGCCCGAAAACCGCGGCCCGCCCCGCTCATCGGGCTTTCGGTATCAGTCGCTTTTGCCATCTATGGAGGGTTTCCTGAAGGCGATATCTTGGTGGCGGTTGCCGGCCTTCTTTTGTTCGGTGGTCGGATTGTCCAGGGAATTTGGGCTCGGCAAGGCATTCCGTGGGGGAAGATAGGGTGGGTTCTGGCAGGAGTCGCGATTGGGATAGGATTAGGGGCTCCCTTGTGGATGCCAGGATCCCAGCTTGTACTGCACGCGTTTCGCTCCGCGCAGTTTCGAGGCGCGCTTCCCATCCACGCCATGTTGGCCTGGATGTTCCAGGGATATTGGGGGACCCCCCTGCGGACGAGCGCCTGGTTCGGACCCATCAACTATTACGAGACCGCTGCGTACATCGGCGTCATTCCGATCGCACTCTCGCTTGCCAGCCTATGGAGAGTGAGAACCGAGAAGTACGTGCTGGTTCTGTGGGCCATGGTGGCAGCTATGGTGCTGATGGCGTATAACTTCGGGATCCTGCAACCGTTAATCAGGGCCGTACCTCTGATACGGGCGGTAGCGTTCGGTAGGGCTCGCCTTCTCATTACGCTGGCCCTGGCACTTCTTTCCGGCATCGGTCTCCAATACGTCCGGTCGGTGCCCAAAGGCGGTCGGCGCGCCATGATGGTCGGCACTTCGGTCGTAACCTTGGCCATCATCGCCCTCCTGGTGCGGTTCGAATTGCGTAGCGCGACGGACTTGCCCCTATTGGACCGATTCATCCGGCTGAACAGCTTTACGTGGCCGCTGCTGTCCATCGCCATGCTGCTTTTGGTGATAGCGTGGACATCGAAAAGCCGGAATGGCAACTTGGTGTGGCTGGTCCTTCTGGCTTTTCAGAGTGCCTTCTTGGTCACGGCGGGTGCCCCGATTAATTCATACAGCCACAGTTACTTCGCGGCGCCGAAATCGGTCGTGAAGTTTCAGCGTCTTGTCGGCAACGGGCTGGTTGGCTTCTACAATCCGGCCGGGTTGCAGTCCGTTCCTGGTCTGGCCATCGTGCCCGAAGAAAACATCGCTTATAGGATCCGTGAGTTTGCGTCGTATGACCCAATGATTCCGGTGTCATACTTTAAAACCTGGTCGGCCGTCACACACACCTCCTATCAGGAGGGGTCCTCCACCTTCATTCCCTCTGTCGTCTCAACCCGCACTGCCCGCCTATTCGACATTTCTTACGTCGTCACGGGCCCAAGCGTGCCTATGCGTCTCAGGACGGGGACGGGAGTACTTGACCGAAGCCTAGTCAACGCGGGGCTTCCCCCTAAACCCTATTCTCAGCTTGTGCAGCGTCTTCTAACCGCCTATCTGGCTCGCCCAGATTTACAAGCCGCGTTCCCAATCGGCACGACAGGGTTTGTGCGACAGTTGCTCGCCTGGACGGAGCAATTCCAGAAGGGCCAGACAACCGACAGTGATAGTCGACTGTTCCTACCCTATGGGCCGGAGCTACACCGTCTTCAGGCGGCGGCTGACGGAGGTCCTGGACTAAGGTCGGCCATCCGGCGCATGCTTCTGCCCAGTGTTGGAGGCTCCTGGGCTTTTGTGGGTAAAGTCGCCGGTGAGCGAGTATACCGAGTTCCCGGCGTTCACGCCATATCTGTTTTGTCCGGACGCGCCACGGTGGGACACCTTCATTGGGTCAATAACTACACAGTGAGTTTTACGACCACAGCGGCTCAGGCTGCCGTCTTGGGGCTTCATCTCACGAATGTCCCAGGCTGGCGCGCGTCGTTGAGCGGGCGCTCGCTGCCCACCTCGCCCTGGCACGCGGTCATGCTTAAGATGACTGTTCCGCAAGGACGCCACCTCATCACACTGGTATATTGGCCGCGCCTATTCACGGTCGGGATCTGGGCTGCATGCGCCGCTCTCCTGGCGTTAGTGGCGGCGTCCCTAGCCATGTCCCTCAAGTCACTTCGCAAGGAACGCGTTCTTCCTTAAACGCGCCTCGGGCCCTATTGTCTAACGGAATGCTCTTCACAAAACCAATCCCAGGTGCGTGACAATCCGGCGGTCAACGGTATAAACCGAAAGTCGTCGGGCAGTATCTTTAGGAGCTTCGTGACGTCCGAGAAGTTTCGGCGGATCTCACCGGGCCGAAGCGGCCGGTGAACCACTTCGAAGTCCCGGCCAGTTACACTGCGTATCAACTCCACCAGGGCGGCAACTCCTGTCTCCACCCCTGTTCCGACACTGTAAAGCGACTCGGTGTCGTCTGCGGTTAGTAAACGATACAGGATCCGGACTACATCCTCTACATGAACGAAGTCCCGTGTTGAATCCCCGCCGCCATACAGCACGATCGGCTCACCGTCGAGAATCCGCTTGAACCAGCTGCTAACAACACTGGACTTATGGGTCGAGTAGGGCCCGAAGACATTCGCCAGGCGCACGGTCGTACACTTCAGACCGTAACACCGTCTGTAAACCTGACTTATCGTCTCCGTGTAAAGCTTGTGGGCTCCATAGGGGGAGATCGGCGAGGGGAAAGACCTTTCAGTGGTGGGTTGCTCACCCGCGCCTACGGCAGCGTTCGAGGAGACCATCAGCACGGACTCAACGTGGGTCTGTCTCGCGGCTTCCAGCACATTGATCGTGCCCAGGGCGTTTGCGCGGAAGTCGGCCATCGGGTTTTCGACCGAAATGGGAACTCCTGTTTGAGCGGCGAGGTTCACGATCATGGTCGTCCCCTGTTCTTCGATGCACCGCTTTATGGCATCAAAGTCCTCAACGTCCCCGACCGTCACGTCTTCCGTATTCACATAGGTGGTGCCGACCGACAGGTTGTCGAAAACGTGCACCGGTGTCCCGACGCGGTTAAGTTCATTGACCAGATTGGTCCCTATAAAGCCTGCACCGCCCACCACCAGAATCGACTGCTCGGAGATAGACACTGCTAACCCTCTCCCCGCAACGAAAGTCGACCGGGCATCATACCCGATCGGTTGAAGACAGCCTGCGGATCCAGGCTCGCAGCATGATACGGCCAAAACGAAATCCGTAGATGAGATTCCGGCCCTTCTTCGCCTGCCCAGACTGCCGCCGGCTTATAGTTACCGGGCGTTCGACGATTCGGTACCCCAGCCGCGCTGCGGTGGCCAACAACTCCGACGAATGGTACTGATCCTCGTACAGAGGGAGCGTCGCCGCGACCTCGGACCGCATGGCACGAAACCCATTTGATGAATCGGTAATTTGATGTCCCGTCAGCAACGTAAGGAAGCGACTAAAGAACCAGACACCAACCGCCCTCGTCGAGTCGTCTGCTTCATACATCCCCAATTGACGAGACCCTTGAACAATATCTGCCTGACTCTCAAGAAGCGGTCGCAGCAAATTTTCCAGTTCTTCAGGATGGTGTTGACCGTCGGCGTCCATGGTAGCTACGTATGGAACTCCGTACTTGAGAGCAAGTTGGTATCCGACCCGCGACGCCGCACCTTGTCCACGGTTAAACGGCGATTCGCAGACAAGGACCCCCGTTTGGGCTGCCACGGTGGCCGTCCCGTCCGACCCGCCATCCACGACCACCAATATTGACACAGATTGACCTAACACTCGGGGAGGCACTGCCTGTATCACAGATGCAATGTTCTGCGCCTCGTTGAACGCCGGAATGATAAGCAAAATGTCGCCCAGAATCCCTTCCGGATAGCGCCTTTCGAAGTCGCTCATGGTGATGTGATCGATTGTCTTAGTGAGCTGTCGCGAAAGCCGCTCGGTTTTCGAACGCTGCGCCAACAAGAGGACCAACGTGACGCCCGTCGCCAGCAACAACAAGGTTATGATTCGGCCGGCTTTGAGATGCGACAAGGAGAGAACACCGGCGGGCACCGAAACCACCGAAGGGAACAAGGAAACGAGTATGAGTGCCATGGTAAGTGCGATCCACCACGAATCTCGTTCAATTCGTCCTCGCCGCTTCAGCCAGAAATAGACGACGGCGAGAACGACCCCGGTTAGGACGCCAAACAGGCGCAGCGTCGACATCATTTCAGGCAAGCCTCCCTGACAGAGATCCAACTCGCCTCACGAGCGGCCAAATACCAAGAGCGGCCGTCGCCAGCAAATACGAGAAGTGAAAGATGATCGCATAGTAAATGGCCGTCGTCGTTGGCAGGCCGACCAGCTTCAACGACAGCGCCCACCAGGCGTCCACGGTGCCTAACCCGGCCACCCCCTGCACGGGCACCGCCATGAACAATGTGCTGAGCTGGGTGGCGAGCGCGACCTGCAGAAAACTCAGTCGCGCCTGGAGAATCAACGCGAGGAAGTAGTAAAAGCTGCTGGCCAGAAGCTTAAGCATCAAAGTGAGAGCCACCACTCGCAGCACACGCATACCGGAGAAACCGGCCACGGTTGCGACCGCCTCTCTTGTCATCACAACCAGTTTGGATGGCCGCCTGGCGATGACGGTATCGAGCCATGCACTCAGGTGTCGTTGCACGGCGGGAACAAATAACAGGGACGCGACCATAACTATGATGACCGAGGCACCCAGACCGACCATAGGCAGGTGCGACCCCGTCGTACCTATGAGCACCCAGAGGACTGCTCCAAGGGTGAGAGACAGGACGAGGTCGAGCAGACGGCACACCACCAACATCGCCATACTTTGTCCGGCGGAGATTCCAAGTGGCGACAGAAGCACCGGCAAGGTCAGTTCCCCCGCACCACCTGGCAGAAGTTGCGCCGAAAGAGTGTACGCGGCCGCCGGGCCAATAAAGCCATTGGGAGCAAGCTGCGTAGAGATGACTGCTCGAAATCGTAATCCGCGCAACCCAACAAACAGCGCCGTCAGCAAAATTAACACGACACCCGCGACCGGCGAGATGCCGGATGCGAGTTTCACCATTTCCGCAAGTGATATGCGGCGCAACAACAAGTAACCTAAGACGACCGTCACGACGAGAGGAATCCCAAACCGGACCGCCCGTTTCAAGACCGGCTCCTGTACCCCTTCGCGTGTGACAGGTTATACCCTAGCATCGGCGGGGTCTCGTTTGGGCACCCACAGCGTCTTCGGCCAGACCGACTCTTCGTTGACGTCTTCCGCGTGACCGATCACTTCATTTAACATTTCGCAGACTACGTCGATGGTCAGCAGATGCGGCTCCAGACCCAGATCCATGAGCCCTGTGCGCGTGGCCGCATAGTAGTGGCTTTCCTTCTCGAAGCGTGGGTTCTCGACGCTCTCCTTCTTGACCTCCCGTCCGAGTTGAGCCCCGGCCAACCGCACTTTGTCCGCGAGCTCCCCGACCGTGAACTCTTCGGTGAACTGGTTGAAAACACGAAACTCCCCGGGAAGCGCTGGGTTCCGACACGCCAGCTCCACGCACTGCAGGGTATCGAGGATATTCAGAAACCCACGACGTTGACCGCCGGAGCCGTATACGGTCAGGGGAATACCTCGGGCGGCCTGAACCAGAAATCGGTTTATCACCGTTCCAAACGTCTCGTCGTAGTGGAAGCTGGTTACGAGGTCACCGTGGAGCCTGGTCTCAGGAGTCGAGACGCCGTAGACCACTCCCTGGTTAAGGTCGGTAACCTTAAGGTTCCAAGTGCGGGCGGCAAAAAGAAGATTATGGCTGTCATGCACTTTGGACAAGTGATAGAACGAGTGCGGCTGCTTCGGGTAAGGAAGGCGGTCCTGGCGCCCCTTGTGTGTAACCGTTATGTAGCCTTCCTCGATGTCGATGTCCGGGGTCCCGTATTCACCCATCGTTCCCAACTTGACAAGGTGCGTGTCCGCGCAGTGGCTGTACACCGAAAATATCAAGTTGAGAGTCCCCACCACATTGTTGACCTGCGTAAATACCGCATGCTCTCGATCACGCATGGAAAACGGGGCGGACGGCTGCTCTCCGTAGTGAATGACCGTGTCCGGACGAACTTCGGCGATCACAGAGTCAATAAAGTCAAAGTTCGTGATGTCCCCGACATAGCAGCGGATGCTTCTACCTGTAACTTCGGTCCACGCTTCCACCCGTCGAAGCAAGGTCGGGAGCGGGATGAGCGGTTTGACACCAAGCTCCTGTTCCCACCGACGCTTGGAGAGATTGTCCACTAACGTGACATCAAAGCCGGCCGCTGAAAAATGCATTGCTGTAGGCCACCCTAGGTAGCCGTCGCCTCCGAGAACGAGGATCCGTTGTCGACCCACGCTAGACACTCCTCCTGGCAAGATCCTGATGGGACTGGCCCCGTACGGGTACTCGTGGTTGATGTCGCCAACGTCCGGGGTGACCGGGGTGTCTGGCACCAACCCCAACACCAACTACTCCACCGACCGGTCCATTGAGCAGATGGTGGCGCAGGACAACATCAAGACGTACTGGGATCCCAACCAGGCGGAAATGTTCTTCACGACCGGCACGCAGGCCACGGCTCCGACCGGGACTACGTACACGACCAATAACGTGAACCAGTACAGCCCGGCCGTCCAGGACCTCCAGAGTCTGGTTAACATCGTGAACGACATTCATGCGATCAACTCCAACACCCCCCTGGGCAACTGGCCCATCTACCTGTGGGCAGATGGGTATTACGGGTCGTACACCCAGCAGGCCGTCGAAGAGTTCCAGTCGTGGGCGGTCCCATCGCAGGTGGGGACATCCGCGTACGGCACGTACAATGCCGCCACGGCCACCGCGCTCCAGAACTTCATCAACCAGTACAACGTGGGAAGCAAGATCTGGTGGGATGACACGCCGCAATCTATCCAGGCGCGGCTCAACTTCGCAATCGCCGATCACCTGGGAGGCATTGACGCGTGGCGTTACCCCTTTGAGAGCACGCAGTACTTCAACGTCCTGGCCACGACAAGTGCCGTGAATAAATACTGAACAGCGTCCGGCGAATTGGGTGGCTATGCCCCTTTGTCCTGCGATGTACCTTGCGTCAAGACTCCTGCCGCTCACACCACTTTGGGCGATGGGATGACGTGTATTACCGATAGGCCACCCGAGACCTGTGTGACCCGACGATGGTTACTCAGCGTCGGTCTCGTAGACGCCTTTGTTCAAGCCAAGTTAGTGCGCTGCGGACCTCCCGAACAACGGACAACCAGCGGCACCGCTCCGTCCGACGGGAGGTTGACGGCTTCATCGTGTAACCGGGGGTACTGCATCTTCAATCCTATGACCAAACAGGAGCAGCGCTGCACCTGCACGAGTGCGCGAAGGGTCATTTCTAAGTGGCTTGAGTTCCGCGCCTGACCTCGCTCCGTTT
>JAJZKY010000724.1 GCA_021803885.1 Planctomycetota bacterium | reverse complement strand
CACCGCGACAGGCGATCACTCGTCGGGATCATGCCGCCTTACCTCTTGTCCTGCACCAGCATTGGTGACCTCTGTCTCATTTATCGCGCCAAGCGGTGTTCCGCGGGCCGGGGGTGCGCGGGGGGGCCTTCACCGAAAAAGGTCTATCGTAGATCCATGTTTAGGCCACAGCCACTGGCTTGGCAAGGGCGCACGATGTAGCCCGCCGTCTTGCAGAAACAGCTTCGCCGCCGGAAATCATGAGGCTCTGCGGCTGCGCCGTCATGATCAGTCTACCCCGGCCCGCAGCCTTGCCAATGTCCGAAGCGTCGCCTGCGCACGGGTTTGCGCGCTACTCAGCGTGGTCTCGTCCTGCGCCCGTTCCGCCACCGCGAGATAACGCTCGGCATTGCGCGAGAGCGCCCGCAACCGACCGGCACGGGTCGTGGCAGCTTTGACTTCAGCTTCCCAAACGCTGCCCTGCTGCTCCAACGCCACCATGTCGGTGGGCAGCGGCGTCACGAACGGACGCTCAGAATGAAAGGCGGCTCGCCGCGAGCGGCGCAGGATCGCGGCGTGCTCGAGTTCCTCGCGCGCAAGATCTTCCGCCTGGGCGCGAAGGGCAGGCGTTGCGGCATGAGCGGCGATAGAGGCATAGGTTGCAAAGGCGTGCTCCTCGGCCCGCACGGCAAGCGAGAGCGCGCGATAAGGGGTTAGCAACGCCGATTGCCACAGCGCGTCGTCCTCATCGGGTGTCGGCGGCGGAGAATAGGTTTCCTCCGCAATCGGACCAAACGCCGCGGCGTGGCGCGCCTCCATTTCAGCCAGGCGTGCGAAGAGCGCTGCGAGTTCCGGTTCCCCTTCCGCCGCCCACCATGCCGCCAAATGTCGATAACGTCGCATCGCTGCCGCCTCCAATGCCGCGGCCGTGGAACGAAGCGCCATTGCCGAAACCGTTTCCTGCCCCGGGTTTTCCGCCATTGGCTGGCCCTTTCTCTCCGCTTTCTCTTCTATCCTGCACAACAGGCAGGCGCTATTAATTGATGCAAATCAATTACACCGATAACGAGTTCGTGCTTGATAGCGCTCGGTTCAGGCCTGGCGGGCAGGTCTCCGAGTGCGGCAAATAAGGCGATCCTCCGATAATGCAGCCCTCTCTTCGCACGGCTTCGCGTCTCTTCCCTCCGCTCCTCTGGTTAGTAGGGTGGTTTTTCGTTCTTGCCGCGCCGACGCCGGCCATTGCCCAAAGCCGGCTTGCCGAGTTTCTTGCCGCGGTACCCCCCGCCCAACTCTTCCCGGGCGCGGACCATTATGATGTGCCGCAGGGCAACCCGCCGGTCGCGATGGTGCGGAGCGGCGAGCGCCTCCTCGGTTACGCCTTTGTCAACGCCGACTGGGTCGATTCCACCGGCTATTCTGGCAAGCCCATCCAAATCCTGGTCGGCCTCTCCACCGAGGGCAAGATCGCCGGTGCGCGGCTGATGGCGCATCACGAACCGATCGTGCTGATCGGCATACCGCCGGCAAAGATCGCGCAGTTCATCGCCGGCTATGTCGGGCGCGATGTGCTCGCGCTGGCGCATAACGGGCCAGAAGGGCAGCCGCCAGTTGATATTATAAGCGGCGCGACCGTTACCGTCACTGTCATCGGCGAGAGCTTGATACAATCCTCGATCAAGGTCGCACGCGCCGAGGGCATGGCCGGGGCGGCCTTGGCGGCAGTCGCGGCGCCACGCGGCGCTCTCGACCCCGCACATCAGGCGCCGGCGGACTGGATCGGCCTTCTCGGCGATGGCAGTCTGCGGCGTTTGCAGTTGACTGTCGGCGAGGTCAACGATGCCTTTCTCCGCGCCGGCGCCAAGGAGGCTGCAAATAGCCCGGAATCGACTAACCCGACGGATTTCTTTATCGATCTCTACGTCGCGCCGGTGTCTGTTCCGGCAATCGGGCGGCGGCTGCTTGGCGAACGCTATGACGCCTTCGCCAAGACCCTCGCCCCCGGCCAGCAGGCGATTCTGATCGCGGCCAATGGCGCTTATTCCTTCAAGGGCTCGGGCTATGTGCGGGGCGGCATTTTCGACCGCATCGCGCTCATTCAGGGCGAACAAACCATCCGCTTTCGCGATCATGACCATACGCGGCTCGGCGATGTCCATGCGCCGGGAGCACCGGATCTCCGCGATGTCGACATTTTTCGTATTCCAGCGACAAGCCATTTCGACGTCACCGAGCCCTGGCGCCTACAACTCCTCGTCGAACGAGCATTTGGCGCGCGCGGCAAATCCTTCCTCACCTTTGAGACCAGCTATCGCCTCCCAGACGCCTATCTCAAGCCCTTGCCTGCAGCACCTACCGTCACCCCGCGTACAGAAACGGCCCCTGTCGCCGCCGCCATGCCGGTGTGGCGGATCATGTGGCGCGCAAAAATCGGTCAAGTGAGCATCCTCGCCGCCGCGCTCGCTTTACTCACGGGGATTTTCTTCTTCCAAGACGCACTGGTAAAGCGCCCTAAACTTTATGACTGGGTACGCGTCGCCTATCTTCTGTTCACGGTTTTCTGGATCGGATGGTACGCCGAGGCACAACTTTCCGTAGTGAATGTTCTCGCTTTCTTCGATGCGCTCCGCACCGGGTTTCGCTGGGACTACTTCCTGATGGCCCCGCTGATCTTCGTGCTCTGGTTTGCCACCGCGGCCTCCATCCTGTTCTGGAATCGCGGCGCCTTCTGCGGCTGGTTGTGCCCCTTCGGCGCCTTACAGGAACTTCTTAACCGCGCGGCGAAACTGTTGCACGTGCGGCAATTGCGAGTCCCATTCTTCATTCACTCCCGCCTGGTCGCGGTAAAATACGTGATTTTTCTTATTCTGTTTGGAATTTCTCTCTCGGCCCTCGCGACCGCCGAACAGGCGGCCGAGGTCGAGCCTTTCAAGACCGCGATCATCCTGCATTTTGCGCGTGGCTGGCCATTTGTGCTCTATGCTGGCGCGCTGCTCGCAGCAAATCTCACGGTGGAGCGCTTTTTTTGCCGTTATCTTTGCCCGCTTGGCGCGGCCCTCGCCATCCCGGCGAGGCTACGTATGTTCGACTGGCTGCGCCGCTATCGGGAATGTGGCAATCCTTGCCAGCGTTGCGGCAATGAATGCCCGGTGCAGGCGATCCATCCCGAAGGACATATCAACCCCAACGAATGTATCCAGTGCCTGCATTGCCAGATGCTCTATCACCACGACCAAAAATGCCCCGTTATGATCCAACGCCGGTGCGCGGGTATCGCTG
>JAJZKY010000723.1 GCA_021803885.1 Planctomycetota bacterium | reverse complement strand
GCGGAGTTGGGGCTCGAACCCCAGCCCCATGCACTCCAGCGGCAGCAGCAAATCGGCAAAGATAATCGCCGCGTCCACATCCAGCTTCTCCGCCGCGGTGATCGTCACCTCTGCCGCCAGCTCCGGCCGCTTGCAGATCTCCAGCAGCGAGTGGTGCTTCCGCACCGCCATGTACTCGGCCATATACCGCCCCGCCTGCCGCAGGAACCATACCGGCGTCCGGTCCACAGGCTGCCGCAAACACGCCCGCACAAACCGGCTCGCACTCGATACCGGCATCTGTTCTGAGCCTGCGCCGCCCTCTGTCACTGCAGTTTTCAATACCTTTTCGTCAGACATAACTTAGCCCAAGGTTAGCACCCGGAAACCATCTCCACTTGTGCTCCCCCGCACAACCACTTCACGCCCTGAACAAAAAGGCCGCCAGTTTCCCGGCGGCCTCTGCTCCGGCCAATCGCGCTACTGCATCTCCTTGTTCTCGTGCTTTTCTTTCTTCTTCGCCCACGGCTGGTACGTCAGCTTCACGTTCTTGCCCAGCACCCACTTGTCATACCAGTTGAACCAGTACTGATAACGGTCGCGAATGTACGTCGGTCGCGTGAATCCATGCCACTGCTGCGGATACACGATCAGCGCCGAAGGCACATGCAGCGTCTGCAGCGCCTCATACATCTGCTCGCCGGCCTCCAGCGGCACGTTGAAGTCGCTCGTCCCGCCCATGAACAGCGTCGGCGTATGGATCAGATTCGCATGGAAGAACGGATACCCGATCTTGATGTATCGCTGCACGTTCTCCCACGGCACGCCCAGCTCATAGTTGTACTGGTTGATGTACTCGTCCACGCCGTACAGCACGAACGGATCGCCCGTCCCCGCGCCCGCCGTCGCCGCCTTGAACTCGTTCGTGTGCGCGATCATGTAATCCGTCGTGATGGCGCCGTAACTCCAGCCGCCCACGCCCATGCGGTTCCGATCCGCGATCCCTTCCTGGATCATCTTGTTCACGCAGGCCTCGATATCCTGCACTTCCAGCACGCCCCAGTTCGCCCAGATCGCCTTCTGGTAAGCGATCCCGCGCCCGTTGCTGCCCCGGTAATTCACATTCAGCACCGCGTAGCCGCGCGCCGCAAACAACTGCCGCATCGGCGAAAACTCGTGTGCATCCTGCCCCTGCGGCCCGCCGTGAATCCACAACAGCATCGGATACGGCTTCTTCGCCCCGGCATCATCCGGCAGCGTGATCAACCCATCCACGCGCGTACCGTCTTTGCTCGTCGCGTCCATATTCTCGGCCTTGGCCAGCACCAGCTCTGAGAGCAGCTTGGCATTCTGGTGTGTCAGTTGCCGCAGATGCCCGTCGCTCAGCGCAAACACCTCGCCCGGCGTCGTGTCCGTCGTCCAGAGCACGGCCTCATGTCCGTCTTTGCCCGAGTGGCCCCACGACACGCCCTCGCTGTCCACCAGACGCGTCACCGCGTCCGTCGCCACGTCAATGCTCGCCGGATACCGGTTCCGATCATCCGTCACCAGTGCAAGAATGTGCTTGCCGTCCGGCGTCCACTGCGGCTCATGTATCGGACGGTCAAACTCCGCCGTCAACACTTTCGCGGGCCCGCTCCCATCGGCTGCAATTACCGCCAGCCGATTCTCCTGGTACTGCCAGTACTTCACATGCCCGCCGCGCAAAAACGCGATTTCCTTCCCATTCGGAGACCACGCCAGCGGCCCCGTGTCCTCGCCCGTGTAGTGCGTCAGTTGCTTCGGCTCCGACCCCGCCTTCGCCGCCACCACAAACACGTCTGTGTTGATATTCCGCTCCGGCTCCGCCGTGTGATTGCTCACAAATGCAATCTCTTTCCCATCTGGCGACCACACTCCGTCCTGCTCGTCATACTTCTCGCCGGCCGTCAGCTTCTCCATCTTGCCCGTCGCAATGTCATACAGATAAAGAAACGTGTGCGACGTCGCCGTGATATATCCCTTGACATCCTGCTTGAACAGGTAGCGAGTAATCACAATCGGCGCAACGTACTTGTGTTCCTTCGCATCGTTGAACGCGTTCGCGCTCACAATCCGGCCCACGTGCACCGTCAGCAGCAGTTGCTTTCCATCTGGAGACCAGCGATACGCCTGAATCGTGCCGTCCTTCTTCTTCACGTCCGTCAGTTGGTGCGCCTCGCCGCCGTGCCGCGGCAGCACCCACACCTGCGTGCCTTCGGCTTTGCCCTTCCGCCCGGACAAGAACGAAATATACTGCCCATCCGGGCTCCACTCGGGCTCGCTCACCGACCCGTTGTATCCGTACGTCAGCTGAATGTCCTGCTTCCCATCCCAGCTCACCATCCACAACGTGGTGATGTGATCATCCTTCTTCATATCCGTCGTCCGGACCGTGTACAGCACCCACTTCCCGTCCGGCGACACTTTCGGGCTCCCCACATCCTTCACGCGAAACACATCGTTTAAGGTCATCAGATGGGGCTTCACGGCAGTCTGCGCGATCACTGGAGCAACTGGCGCAAACGCCAGGGACAAAAGCAGAAATCCAACTCTCGTTCTAAGCATGGCTGGCAGTATATTCCAAAAACCGGTGAAGACTCTGTGAGGACGCCCGCCTGCTCTCAAGGCAGTCCACACTTGTCAATCACCGGCAAAGCCTCCAAACCTTCGCAGACGCTCTCAACTCAATACGGAGCATCGAAGGCTGAAGACTGGGGACTGAAGACTGCGTACTGGGGACTGAGAACTGGCGGCGATGCTGCTCACGCCAGCGCCTTCGGAATCGCCTCTTCCCACCGGCCCTGCGCCTTCAAAATCAGCTCCACCACCTCCCGCGCCGCACCCTTGCCGCCCGCCGCCCGCGTCGTGTAGTGGCAAATCTCCTTCAGCTCCACCGCCGCATTCGCCACCGCCACCGCCAGCCCTGCCCGCCGCGCCAGCGCCATATCCGGCAGATCATCGCCCAGAAAAGCTGTCTCTTCTTCGGTCACGCCCGCCTCTTCCAGGCATTCCTCAAAAGCCGCCGTCTTCGTTGCCTGCCCCAGGTACACAAATCGCACCCGCAATTCGTTGGCGCGCTGCTGCACCGCCGGCGACCGCCGCCCTGTGATGAATCCCGTATCAATCCCCATGATGCTGGCCAGCTTCAACGCCAGCCCATCCTGCGAATCGAACGCCTTCAGCTCACCCACTCCGCCCCCGGGCAATGAGACCAGGCACACTTCCCCGTTGGTCAGCGTCCCATCCACATCCATCAAA
>JAJZKY010000722.1 GCA_021803885.1 Planctomycetota bacterium | reverse complement strand
GACACCGCACTGATCCGCCTGTTCACGGCGCGCATCAAGCTCGGCATGTTCGACCCTCCGGATATGGTCCCCTATACCAGGATCGACGAAAAGGAACTGGATAGTGCCGAACATCGCGCGCAGGCACGCAAACTCGCGAACGAGTCCATGGTCCTGCTCAAGAATGACGGTTTGCTTCCCCTGAAGCCGGGAATCAAAAGGATCGCCGTCGTAGGTCCGCTTGCTGACCAGACCCGGCCGCTGCTCGGAAACTACGCCGGCCAGCCCACGCATATTGTCTCCATTCTCGAAGGTCTTCGCGCCGAGTTTCCCAACGCAGCTATCACGTTAGTCCCTGGAACTCAGTTCTTGCGCACCGATGGAACCCCAGTGCCGGACAGTCTTCTTACTACGCCCGACGGCAAGCCTGGCTTGAAGGCCGATTACAACGAGGGCATGACCCGAGGCCGACCTATCCCTGGAGCAAGCACAAAACCCATCACCAGCCGCACCGAGACCAACGTAAAACTGACAGACAGTAATCTGCCGCCGGAGATTGTCGGCAGAAAAACCTTCGGTGTTCAATGGTCCGGATTCCTGACGCCAACCGAGTCCGGCGACTTCATCCTGGGAGTTCGCGCCCAGGGCTTCGCGCGGCTTACTGCAGACGGCAAGCAGGTCGCGGTCGCATTCGGTGGCGGCGGAGCACTCTCGGCGGGCGTCGGCCGCGTGCACTTCGAGAAAGGACACAAGATCGCCCTCAACATCAGTTACGGCAGCAACAATGGCAAGGCGCACGCGGAATTGTTCTGGGCCAGAGTGAATAATGCGCCTTCGCCGGAAGCCATCGCTGCTGCGAAAAACGCGGATGTTGTCATCGCCGTCGTCGGCATTACAAGCCAGCTCGAAGGCGAAGAAATGCCGGTGAATGAGCCAGGATTTCTCGGCGGTGATCGCACGAGCATCGATCTTCCCCAGCCGGAGGAAGATATGGTTGAAGCAGTAGCCGCCACCGGCAAGCCGCTCGCCGTGGTCCTCATGAATGGTAGCGCGCTCGCTGTCAACTGGATCAACCAGCATGCCAACGCCATTCTTGAAGCCTGGTATCCCGGCGAAGAAGGCGGAGCGGCAGTAGCTGAAACGCTGAGCGGCAAGAACAATCCCGCTGGGCGGTTGCCGGTTACGTTCTACTCCGGCGTGAACCAGTTACCCAACTTTGAAGATTACGGCATGGCTAACCGGACCTACCGCTACTTCAGCGGCAAGCCGCTCTATCCGTTCGGCTATGGACTGAGCTACACCACCTTCGCCTACAGCGACTTAACCCTCCCGAAAAATATCATCGATGCGAACGATGCGTTGATCGCCACAGCGACGGTTACCAATACCGGGAAGTTGGAGGGCGATGAAGTTGTGGAGCTTTATCTCAGCTTCCCAAGTGTTCCTGGAGCACCGCTGCGCGCCCTGCGTGCCTTCAGGCGGGTTCATCTCAAGCCCGGTGAGTCGCAGAAAGTCAGCTTCGAATTGAAAGATCGTGATCTGAGTATGGTGACGGAAACGGGAGAACCGATCATCGCAAAAGGAGCGTATACCGTATCCATCGGCGGAGGTCAGCCGAACACCGGAGCGCCAACCGTAACTGGGTCATTTCAGGTGGTCCGTACAACCGCGCTCCCTGAGTAGGACTGCCAGGACGATTCCACGCATCGCCAGGATCAGTCCCTGGGATGAAGAGGAATAGGTGCTATGCGATTCAGATTCATTCCTAGAGGCGTCACCGCTGCCAGCATGTATTTGGCGCTGGCAGGTTTCGCTTTGGCCCAGAACACTCCAGGCATGCCGCCGTCGCAAGCGCAAGTTCCCCCAAAGCAGCCATTTATCAGCCCACTCTTCAGCGACAATATGGTTCTGCAGCGCGGCAAGAAAAACACCATCTGGGGCTGGTCAAACCCGGGCGATAAAGTTCAGGTCCGTATCGGCAACGCGATAGCCTCCGGCGTCGCCGGCGAGGATCGCCGCTGGGAAGTGGAGATCGACCCACCTCCGGTCGGTGGGCCGTACACCATGACGATCCGCGGCAGCCAGAAGATTGAGCTGAACAATGTCCTGGTGGGAGACGTGTGGCTCTGCGGAGGTCAGTCAAACATGGGCCTGCCGCTGCGCTTTGCCCGTACCGGGGTCGCGGACGCAAAAACTGCCAATTTCCCTGAGATACGATTCTTTTCCGTGGTGGGAAATCCTGCCTACCGGCACACAGATATGATCGGCGGCAAGTGGTCTGTATTGTCTCCCGATACAGCAGACTGGGTCTCTGCGGTCGGGTTCTACTTTGCCCGCAAGCTGGAGGAGGAGATGCATATTCCGCTAGGAATGGTTGTCGACAGCGTGGGCGGGACTCCAGCCGAGGCCTGGACCAGTGCTGAAGCCCTGCGCCCGCTCCATGACTTCGATGTCCCACTCGCCGAGGTCCAGAGACTTGCTGCTATCAATGCACCCCAATACGGCAACTTCATCATGCACTGGTACGACGAATACGACATCGGCCTCAAGAACAAATGGGGAAGTCCGGATTTTGACGATTCAGACTGGAAGACAGTCACGGTTCCTGGCGGCTTCGCCGAGCTGGGCGTGCCCACTGAGCCTGCTGTCGTCTGGTTCCGCAAAACTGTGGTGCTGCCCGACCCGCTGCCAGCCGGAAGAACCATGCTCTTCCTCGGATACATTGAGCGCATGGATACGGTCTATGTCAACGGAAAAGAGGTCGGTGGCAGCTCCTGGGTGGAAAATCCACGAGTCTACTTCCTGAACAGCGCGATCAAGCCTGGGCCTAATATGATCGCCATCCGCGTGTTCAAGACACAGCCCCACGGCGGATTCCTGGGTAAGCCTCAGGAACTCCATCTGACCCTCGGCGACAAGAGCACAATTTCAATCGCGGGGGAATGGAAAGCCAGGGTAAGCGTGGATGCGCGTCCGCCCATGCAACTGCCTATCGATTACGAGAACTGGCCCGTCATGCCAACGGTGCTTTACGAAGGCATGCTCCGGCCGATTGCTCCACTGGCAATCACAGGTGCCATCTGGTATCAGGGCGAGCAAAACTCCCCTCGCGGCTACCAATACAGAAGACTGCTGCCTGCGATGGTAGCCGATTGGCGAAAGCTCTTTGCGCAGGGAAATTTCCCGTTCTACATCGTAGGGCTTCCAGCATTCAAGCCTCGCAGCTCTATTCCTGTGGCAGGAGACGAGTGGGCTGAAACGCGCGAATCACAGGCTATCGC
>JAJZKY010000721.1 GCA_021803885.1 Planctomycetota bacterium | reverse complement strand
CAAGCGGAATTGCAGAATTGGTTTATGGTTTTCGTCCCCCGCCGCGAGGCTGTGGTTTTGCGCCTTCGGACTCCACCATCCGCCCATCCATGAGGCGAATGACGCCATCCACTTCGCTGATCATGCGCGTATCATGCGTGACCACCAGGATTGCCGTGCCCTGCTCTTTGCTCACCTTGCGCAAGAGCCGCATTACACTGAGTCCGCGCTCGGTATCGAGGGCCGCCGTGGGTTCGTCGGCAAGGATGATGGCTGGGTTGTTTGCCAGGGCGCGAGCGACGGCCACGCGCTGTCTCTCGCCACCGGAGAGCTGCTCGGGCAGAAGGGCGGCCCGGTCAGACACCTCCAGATACTCCAGCAGTTCCATCGCGCGAGCATCTGCCTGCCGCCCGACGATGCCGACCAATTCCAGCGATAGCAAGACATTCTCTTTCGCGGTCAAAAACGGAATGAGGTTGGAAAACTGAAAAATAAATCCGACTTTTTCGCGGCGAATGCGCTGTAGATCGAGTCGCGCTCCGTTATAAATATCTTGCCCTTCGAGCAGCACCCGCCCTTCGCTGGGTTCGGTAACTAGCCCGAGGATCATCAGCAGCGTGGTCTTTCCCGATCCACTCGGACCCATGATGGCAAAGAGTTCTCCAGGCCTCACCGACATATGGATGCCTTTGAGCGCCTCGACTCGCGTATGCCCGTCGCCATAGCTCTTGGCCAGGTCCGCCGCTTGAATGGCGTACTCCATCGGTTCATCTCCTTATGTGCCCAGTACGCTGCGTGGGTCTACTTTTGTGGCGCGCCGGATGGCCATGATACTGGCCAAAACCGCGATTACGGTGATGACGACCAGCATTTGCACGACATCGCCACGCGTGGCCACCACTCTTCTTGGGAAATAGGGCTCGCTGGCGAACTCAAGCGTCGCCCCCAGCAGGGTGCCCAGCAATCCCATCAACACCGCCTCTTCGAGGATCATGGCGTAGATGCGGCGCGTCTGCGTGCCCAGCAGCTTCAACACCGCGATTTCCTTCAGCTTGTCCAGCGTGAAGGTATAGGTGATGAGCCCGATAATCACTCCCGCGATGACCAGAAGAATGAGACGGAAAAGCGAAAGCTGCAACAGGATGAGCCGATTCGACCCCATCAACTGCATATTTACCTCCCGCGCGGAGGTATATACGGTAAGGTGCTTCCAGCGCTCGATCTCTCTGGCGACCTCTTTGACCGGAACCCCCGGCTTAACTTTCACCGCGATTGCATTCACGAAACTGAGGTTTTCCGCAATCTGTGAAGCCCGGCTTGCCAGTGGTTCGCTGAGGCGTGGAGCTGCCGGAACGGCTCCAAGAACCTCCTGCTGCGCGTGCCTGCGAATGTTGCGGAGAAGATCCGGATCATCTTCGAACAAAATGTTCTGCGCATCGTCGAGAGTTGCATAGATGACTGGATCGGCTGTAAATGCCACTACGTGCCTCGTCAGCCCGACCACGGCATAGTAAAAATTACCAAGCCGAATTCGTTCTCCTACATGCAGACCGGTTTTGACATCCGCAACGATTTCATAGTGACTGGCTTCGATTCCACGCCCGGCAACAATGACCGGCGGTCCTCCGATGCGACCCGGCTCGTAACCGATCACAACAAAACGCAAATCATGCGGCATCGCCATCCAACCCGGCTGCACCATAGTTCGAGTGCCGATGACAGTATTCATGTACATGAACTTCATCAGGGGCGTGGGGCGCATCGGCCGTTCGATATGGTCCCATGCCGTGACCAACGGGCTTGACTGCGCCACTCCGTTCATCGATTGAATCGCGTGGTAGTAGCGCTCAGGAAGTCTCGATATCTCCACGTATGGACCAAGCCAGTTCTTCTGAACCACCCATAGGTCCGCGCCGGTTGCGTCAATAATTGTGGATGAGTCCAGGATGACGCCGCGAATGATGCCGCCGATCGTCAATACCACCATGAGGAGAAGACCCACGCCAACCGTCGAGCTGATGAACTTGAACAGATGGTAGCGAATGTCTTTGACGGCCAGATTCATTGGTCCTCTCCACTCAAAGAGGATGCCGTGTGCACACGAACTTTCTCTCCCGGCTTCAATCCCATCGGCTTGAGCACAACCCGTTCACCGGCCCTGAGATTGCCCTGGACTGCAACTAGGGGCGACCGGGGACTGCTGGCGACTGGTTCTACTTCCACCCTGCTTATCTTGTGACTGGCATCCACAACCAATACAAAGTGCTTATTGGTGATGGTCATGATGGCGGCACTCGGAATCACGATGGCATCATCCACTTTGCCGACATCTATATAAACATCCGCCCACTGCCCAATCTCAAGTTCTTTCGGCGGCAGTGGAAATGCGACCTCGACGGTCATTTCCTCCGTGCCGGGATCGGCTTGCGGGCTGACGCGATAAACATGCCCTTGAAACGGATGGTTGTCTCGACCCCGCACGATGACGGTAGCCGGCTCGCCCGCATGAAGCTTGCCGGAAAATCTCTGATCCACAAAGGCATCCACCATTGTGACTCGCGGATCGGCAATCGTCAGTACCGGCTCTCCGGGCACAACTGCGTCCCCGGGCTGCTTCGGCAGGTTGACGACAATGCCGGGCAGGTAGGTGAACAGTCTGGTTTCCGAAAGCTTGAAGTCCTCAAGGCGAACATTGGCCTGATCCGCTGTAACCTCGTGACTGGCCGCTTCAACATCGGCAGCGGCGGCTTTTACTTCACTGCTTGCAGTCAGGTACTGCTTCTTGTAGAAGTCTGCTTCTTCCTGACTGACGGCGCCCGTGGCAACCAGAAATTTCTCGCGCTTCCAATCGCGCTGCGTTTGCCATTCCGTCGCTCGCCTTGCGGCTAACGTCGCGCGTGCCGCCAGAACTGCCGCCCGCGCCGCATTCAAGCGCGCCTGCGCGTTTTGTAATTCTCTCTGGATGTCCGTGTCTTCTAATGTGGCGAGCACCTGCCCCCTGTGAACAAAATCTCCCTGATCCACCAAGACCTGCTCGATCCTTCCGGGAATCTTTGCGCTGATCGCCGCGAGTTGATCGACCGTGAGGGTCCCTGTGCCTTCTACCTCGGAGGTGAAATCCTGGCGCCGCACCTGCGCGACCGTCACCTGCGGCGGCGTGAGGAACTTTGCCTTCACGACAAAAAATGCAATCACGATGAGCAAGACATACACCAGGCGCTTGCCGAGCTTCCTCATGCTGTATCTGTCGCTTTGCTGTGACTCTTCAGACCTGTCCATGCCA
>JAJZKY010000720.1 GCA_021803885.1 Planctomycetota bacterium | reverse complement strand
CGTATAGAGGCCATCGATGGCCCGGTTCAGGATCGGATCTCCCGAGGACGGTGACGTGATCTGGCTGTATGCCGCCTGGGAGATTCCCCCCACCCAAACCGAAGGATTGTAGGTCGGGTAAGAGGCCATGGCCAGAACCTGACCGTTGTTGACGTCTTCGACAACCGCGGCTCCGGAGAGGCCGGTCAGATAGCGCCTGAAGATCGGATCGAAGGTGTTGGAGAGTGCATGGATCTGATTGGCCAACGCGGTTTGAACCGCCTTCTGAAGGCTCAGGTCAATGCTGAGCACCACGTTGTCGCCCGGCTTCGGGGGATTATTGGCTAGCGTCCCCACCACCTGTCCTGCGTAGTTGACCTGTAGGGTCTTCTTGCCGGGCACGCCACGCAGATACTTCTCGAAGCTCGCCTCCACGCCGGCTTGACCGACCTGGTCTCCGGCCTGGTAACCCTGAGCGGCAAGCTTGGTGAGCTCGGACTGCGAGATTTGCGAAACGTATCCCAGGACCTGCGACGCGGTCGACCCCTCGGGATACACGCGCTCGGTGGTCAAGGAGCTGGATACGCCCGGGAACTGCGCCGGATGCTCCTTGATGTAGATGATCTTGTCCTTTCCCACGTTGTAGGCAACGGGAATCGGCGCATACGGGCTGTTGTTGGGACTGTTGACGGCCGCCTTGATCTGAGCAAGCGGCACGCCAAGTAGCGTCGCGAGACGTGGCAGTACTTGAGGATTGGTGATGGTGGTGTTCTGTGCGATCGTGATCGACTCCACCACCTGGTTGCCCACCAGAAGGTTCTCGTTTCGATCCACGATCAGGCCCCGCGGCGCGGGGGTGATTATCTGGCGGGTCTGGTTCTGATTGGCGAGGGCCTGATAAGTAGGGCTTTGTAGCACTTGCAGGGAGTACAGCCGGGCGACCAGGGCAACGAAGAGGGCGAAGACTGCAAAGCCCATGGCTCGAACCCGCCTGCGCTGGGACAAACCACTCGCGTTCGGCGACTCGGAATCGATGAAGCTCATGACACCTCCCTCCAACCAACTTAGACAAGACCGATAAGACGGTGGTTAACGCCCCTGGCCGTCAGAAGGCCCTGCGCGAGGGCGGCCGCTCCTCGACACCGATCCTCAAGAGACGCTTGACCACCGGTGCCAGGATCAGCGCAAATAGCACCCCCATGGCCAGCTGCACCATCACGGCGGATACCAGCCGCTGCTCAAGGATCGAATGCAGCCCAAGCACTTTTAGAACGGCGTACAACAAGACCTCTCCGCCACCGGTGCACGCCGCCCCCACCACGACGTCAACCACCTTTGATTCCGGGAGCGACGTCACCTCCAGCATCCCGGCCAGGTAACCCATCGAGGCGTAAACAAGGCTCGACACGCCGAACGGCACTGTGGTAAAGGAATCGGCCAATAGACCGAGTACGAACCCGGCTACCGCGCCGGCCTCGCGACCCTCGATCAGGCCAAACATCACGGTGGCTGCGATTAGGAAGTCGGGGTGGACCCCACTTAGGGTGACCGTACCCAGCTGGGACCTCTGCAAGACTCCAAACGTCAGCACGAGAAGAATGAGCTTGATCACCTTGGAAAAGGTCATGGCGTTCCCGCCGGGAGCCAATCGAGGACGGAGACAAAATAGAGACTGGCCAGATTGACGACCGGGGTCAAATCAACGTGCTCCTGCAGCGCGCCCGGGGCGGTATAGGCATCGGCCACGCGTCCTACTGGAATGCCAGGCGGATAGATCTCCCCCTGAAGCCCGCTCGTATAGGCGACCTCGCCCTTCTTCAACACGGTTCCCGGGTCGACCAGCTGCACAGAGAGCGACCTGGCGGAGCCCTGCCCAACAGCCAGGCCGAGTTGGCGGCTGGGCTGGATCCGCACCCCGGCCGCGAAGTTGGGGTCGTCAACCAGAAGCACAGTGGAGCTGTCCGCCGACACAGCCACAACTCGGCCCACCAGGCCGTACGCCGCAACGACGGGGTTGCCAACATGCACTCCCTGGTGGGAACCCTTGTTGATCTCCACGCTCAGCTGAAGATTCGACGGCGTATAGGAAATCACCTGCGCGGCGGTGGATTTGATGTTGCCCGCATAACTCAGATGCAGCGTTGCCGTCAGGGAGTTCAGCGCCGCCTGGGCACCCTGGTCCGCAATGCGGCGGTTCTTGAGTGTCGCCACCTCGCTTTGGAGCCGCTGGTTCTGCGCCTTGACCGAGCTGTACTCGAATGCTCCTGCCACGACGTCGTACACCGGAGAGACAACGGCGGTAGCAGCCTGGCGCAGCGGCGTAACTACGCTGCGCACCAGGCCTTTTGCCGAAGTTATCACCGGTGGCTCGCCCCGATAGCTAGCGGTAAGCAGCGACAGCGAGATCAGCAGTATGACTATAAGCGTTATGCGAGGGCGTCTGAAAACGGGACCGGCCACCGGTAATGGCAGTCCCTCCTAGCGGCTGCTGGAGGAGATCAGCACCCGCTTGAGTGCCTCGAATTCCTCGAGGCACTGTCCCGAACCAAGCGCAACGCACTGGAGCGGGTTGTTCGCGACGACAATGGGCATCCCGGTCTCCTCGTGGAGGCGCCTGTCAAGGCCGTTCAGAAGTGCGCCGCCACCGGTCAGGACGATTCCCTGCTCCATGATGTCGGCCGCCAGCTCCGGCGGCGTGTTGTCCAAGGTGTACTTGACCGCGTCGACGATCGCCGAGATGGGCTCCTCGATGGCCTTGCGAATCTCCTTGGTCGAGACGACGATGGTCTTGGGAAGGCCCGTTATCAGGTCCCGACCCCTTATCTCGGCTTGGAACTCCTCCTCGAGGACGGTCGCCGAGCCGAGGGCCATCTTCATCTCCTCCGCGGTGCGTTCGCCCAAAGCCAGGCTGTGCTCCTTCTTGATGTAGGTGATGATCGCCTCGTCAAGTTCGTCGCCGCCGATTCTTATCGACTTGGAGGTGACAATTCCTCCGAGCGAGATGACCGCGACCTCAGTGGTGCCCCCTCCCATGTCAACCACCATGTTGCCAGTGGGCTCGTGGATGGGGAGGCCCGCGCCGATGGCGGCGGCCATTGGTTCCTCAATGATGTAGGCCGGCTTCCGTGCGCCCGCATACTCGGCCGCCTCTTGAACCGCACGCTGCTCGACTCCGGTAATCCCGGATGGGACGCAGATCACCATACGCGGCTTGCCGAACCGTGAGTTATGCACCTTGTGAATGAAGTAGCGCAGCATTTTCTCGCGGCGATCTGGCGATCGAGATCGGCGAAAA
>JAJZKY010000719.1 GCA_021803885.1 Planctomycetota bacterium | reverse complement strand
CCCTGCGGGTTCTGGGTAGCTGGGTAAGAAGCTTTTGCGTACAAATCCTGGGCTTCAATATTCATTGGGTGAAATGCACAAACTGCCACCAGGCAGCAACTCAAGCAATCGCCATAGAAATCGACGCATCCGGATGATACCGTGATCGTTGGACCTTCCCGTCCGACAATAAGTCATTCTCGTCGCGCAGATATTGGTGGAGAGCCGCGCCACAAAACTTTGCATCATGAATGAAGGAGCACCCCGATGGAAGTCCTCGATCTTTTTAGTCTGAAAGGCAAAAATGCGTTGGTGACTGGATCTTCCCAGGGCCTCGGCGCAAGTATGGCGATTGCCCTTGCCCAAGCAGGCGCAAATGTGACCCTGCACGGTCGCGGCACGGTCCGGGAGTCGACGGTACAAGAAGTCAGGAAAACAGGCGTCCAATATATATCTGTCACGGGCGACGTCTGCGAACCGGCTGTCTGCACAAACCTTGTCGATGAAACCGTCAAAGCATTCGGCTCTATCGATATTCTGGTCAACAACGCGGGTACCATTCGTCGCGCACCCGCCGCCGAACATTCGCAGGAGTTCTGGTCGACGGTGATCGAAACCAACCTCAACAGTGTGTTTCGCCTCAGTCAATATGCAGGGATCAGGATGCTGGCGCAAGGTTCCGGCAAGATCGTCAACATCGCCTCCATGCTTACATTCCAGGGCGGCATTCTTGTTCCCAGCTATGCGGCGGCCAAGGGTGCCGTCGGGCAACTGACCAAGGCGCTCGCGAACGAATGGGCGGCCAAAGGAGTCAATGTCAACGCCATTGCTCCCGGGTATATGGAGACGGCAAATACTGCGCCCCTGCAAGCGGATGAAGAACGCTCGAAGGCCATCGTAAGCAGAATTCCAGCCGGCAGATGGGGCCTGCCATCCGACCTTGCCGGCGCGGTCGTGTTTCTCGCCTCGGCGGCAAGCAACTACGTCCACGGCCATATTTTGGTGGTCGACGGCGGATGGCTCTGCCGCTAGAAGCTGTCTCATATATGTATATGGCGTGGCGACTTCGGCCAACGACCTGAGACCCGCTTCGATTGCGGGTCTCACACCCGGCGTATCGAGCGATTTCGCGTTTATGCGACAGCTTATAGTGTCCTGAGCCCTAAATTCGTTCAAGAAATGATTTTTTGTCTTGTACCAGGGCGCGACTTCAAGGGCCTGCCCTGAGCGCAGCCGAAGAGTGCCGTACATGGCGCCAAACAATGGGCTTCACCCCTGAGTGCTGCTGTTCGAATGATTGAATGAACTTTCAGACTCAGGACATTAGCCTCGTTCCACAGTGGGCGCAATCAGCCCGGCGCAACGCTGCTTCGTTAGAAAAGTTTTCCACAACGCAACTCCAAGCTTCCACTAGTGGTCTTAGAATCTCTTTGGGAGGTTTCCTGCCATGAAACGCGTTCTGACAATCGCAGGCGTAGCGCTGGGCGTACTCATCCTCATCGTGCTCGTGCTACCGATGTTCGTGAATGCCAACACCTTTCGTCCCAATATCGAAACCATGGCTTCGCAGGCCCTTGGGCGCAAGGTACAGATCGGCAACCTGTCCTTCTCCATCTTCTCCGGGTCGCTCGTTGCCGACAACCTCTCTGTCGCCGACGACCCACGCTTCAGCCAGTCGCCATTCCTTACCGCCGCTTCGCTCAAGATCGGCGTAAAGATCTGGCCGCTCCTCACGTCCAAGCAGCTCGATATCACCGATATCACCGTTGATAAACCTGTCGTCCATCTCATCACCAACTCGGCAAATCAATGGAACTATGCCACCCTGGCCACGACCGGAAACACAGCACCCAGCCAGCCGCGTGCGCAAAGCGCGAACAATTTCACCGTCGCCAAACTGAACGTCGTTGATGGCGAGGTGATAATGATGCCCGCCGGCGCCAAGGCTGAAAGCGTTTACAACAATGTACAGATGGGGACGAAGAACTTCTCCCTTACCTCCGCCTTCCCGGTCACTCTGGCGATGAACTTACCTGGCGGAGGCACAATGAAACTCAACGGTACGGTGGGCCCCGTCAACTCCACCGATGCGACCTTGACTCCCGTCGAAGCCGACCTCAAGATTGACTCCTTTGACATCGCAAAGAGCGGCTTTGTGGACCCCGCCAGCGGCATCAGCGGCGTTGCCGATCTGACCAGCCACCTCAACGCCGCAAACGCCAAAGCCCATCTCAAGGGGATGGCTACCCTGAATAAGCTCAAGCTGGCCGCCAACGGCGCACCATCCGGCGTGCCCATCGCGATGGACTTCAACCTCGACTACAATCTTCCTCAAAGCTCTGGCATTTTGAACAGCGGTCTGCTGCATGTGGGCCATGCCCAGACGACGCTCAATGGCACCTTCGCCACCAAAGCAGGCATCACTTCAATGGACATGACCGCCACCGGACAAAGCATGCCGATCAATGATTTAGTCGCGGCGCTTCCGGCCTTCGGCGTCATCCTTCCCTCGGGCTCCTCACTCCAAGGCGGGACGGCAAGCATCGACATGCACGCACAGGGCCCTACTTCGGCGCTGGTTGCCGCCGGAAACGTCGGAGTTTACAACACGCGCCTGGCCGGATTTGACCTTGGCTCCAAGCTTTCCGCTGTATCCAAGCTCACCGGCGGCCACGCTCCCACCGGCGACACGCAAATCCAACAGTTCACCAGCAACATCAACTACAGTCCAGCAGGAATTCAAGCCTCAAACATCAACCTGCTGGTCACTGGCATCGGCCAGGTTACCGGAAACGGCACTCTCAGCGCCAACAACGCGCTCAACTTTCATCTGGTAGCCCAGCTTAGCTCCGGCGGCGTGTTGGGCGGGACGCTCGGCAAAACCGTGTCCGCAACCAAACTTCCCTTCGCCGTGCAAGGTACGGCCAGCCAGCCGAAGATCATCCCCGACGTTGCCGGCGCAGTGGGAGGAATGGTATCGGGCCTGCTCGGCGGCGCGACCAAAAGCGGCACAGGGAACACCGCATCTCCCTTGCAACAGCTGAACAAGGGACTGGGCGGCTTGCTCAACAAAAAGTACTGACATCGCGGCGCCCAGTCAGCACCCTCGACAGCACCCTCATCGACCTCTGCTATTTGGTTACAGACCTCTGCTTTCCGCAGGCAGATATTGGCAAAATATCCTCGCGCCCACAAGTGCTGCCCCCAATACCGCTTGCGCAGGTGTGGAAATTCCTCCTGCAACATCCGGCTCGACCGACCCTTCAAATACTGCACCAGTTTCGCTGGCGCCAACTGCGG
>JAJZKY010000718.1 GCA_021803885.1 Planctomycetota bacterium | reverse complement strand
CCCAAGACAAAGACGTCCGCGATATCGAACCGCATGGAGACGATAGCCACCGCATAACCGCCGATCGCCATGAAAGGAGGCGTCGCGAAAGTAAGCAGGTCCATCCTCAGCATAACGTGAACGCTGATGGCTGCCATGATACCAATCAGCGCTTGGTTTAACGTGGAATACACGAAAAGGTTCTGCGTGACGAAGGGCACGATAGCGGTTGCCGCCACCAGAAGAAAGGCGACCCCATTTCCCGCGCTGAAGCGGATGCCCCGCATCATGCTCTCCGTATCTCGCGACCAAACAAACCGAAGGGACGAAAAACAAGAAGAAGCAGCACAATAACGAACAACACCAAAGCACCGGCCGAACCACCGAGATAGACGCTCGAATAAGACTCGATAATGCCCACAATGAAGGCAGCCACGGTTGCACCTCCGATGCTGCCAAGACCGCCTAGGATAACCACGATGAAGGAGGAGACGAGAACGGGATCACCGACGTTCGGCGAGAGCGAGAGGATGGGCGTGATAATCGCGCCGGTGAGCCCGGCAAGCGCTGTCGCGACGCCGAAGGCGAGCGGAAAGAGAACCCGCGGACGCATCCCCATGGCGGTTGCAACGCCTCTATCATCAGCAAGTGCACGGAGCGCACGACCGAGTCCTGTGTGGTAGATTAGAATGTAGAGTGCACCGATCGCAACGAAGCAGACCGCGAGCACGACCAGATTGGCCGCTGTGACATAGACCGCGCCGGCTCGAAACGTGCCGGAAAGCGGGAAAGTGAAGTGGGGCGATTGCGGGCCGAAGACGATAAGCATCGCATTGGAGATGACGAGATAGAGGCCAAGCGTCAACATCATTGTTGCCAAGTGATCGTCTACGCAACGCTCGACTAGAAGCACCTCGAAAAGCCATCCCAAAACTCCGGTGCCGATCACCGCGAGGAGGACGGCGATTGGGTAGGGCATACCGGCATCGCTAACGGCGGCGTAGGCAAGGTACCCGCCGAGCACATAGAACCCGCCATGGGCAAAATTGATAACGCCAAGGATACCAAAAATTAACGTGAACCCAAGAGCAAGCAGCGCATATTGAGCACCAAGTGTTATACCAATTATGCCTGCCTGAATGAAGCTGTCCATTAGTTCTCTGCAGCCGGATGGGTAATCACGTTCTGTGTTTTCCCGTCAACAATTATGCCAATACCAAATGGAAAGGAGATTTCCTGGTTGATACCGAAGAATTTTTTGCCAGTCCAAAGTCCCTGGCCGAGGTTGGGATCCTGGACCGGCAGCGTGCGCAAAGCCTCAGCGACTTTAGCGGGGTTCGTAATCGTGCCGGCCTTTGAGATCGCGGCAAGCAATAGACGTGCCTCAGGCACCCATTGCCAGAAGCTCGTGCCTTGCGGCACCGGCTTGCCAGTTTCTTTGGTGAAAAGCACGCTTAGCTCACGTACATTCGGATCGTCCGTCGGTGTGGACTCGTACCAGTAGAAATTTTTCAGGATTTCTATGCCACCCACGATGCGTTCGATCTCGTCGGTGCCTGGGCCACCGAGGCGGCCTATTGGCCCCTGAAAGCCGGCTTGGCGAAGTTGCTTAACGATGACGCCGGCGTCGCCGGGCGGGGATGAGGCGGTGTCCACCGCATCCGGATGGCTGCTAAGGACACGTGTGATGATTGGGGAAAAGTCGGTTGTCCCTCGCTGATAGTATTCTAATCGTACTTTGACGCCTTGCTTCTCATAGTCCTGTTGATCGACGTCCGCGATGTCCGTGCCTCCCTGATCGTTCGGCGCTATGATTGAAACCGTATCAATCTTCCATCTCCGCTTTGCTTCCTCGATGATCGGTGGCCCCCAGACGTTTGGACCTGGGCCGAGATGGAAGACAAGCGGCCATTGCGGACCGATGGCATTCTTGGCGTAGCTATCGCCAAAGACCAGGATCTGATTGCGCATTGCGATGGGTTTAATGCCGGTCATTTCCGGCGCGCCGACCGGGCCGAAGATGAACTTGATGCCTTGGCTCGCTAGGTTGTTCGCGCCTGCTGCGGCACCTTCGGCACTGTACTTGCTGTCATAGCTGACAACGTCGACGCGGCACTTTTGGTCGCCGACTTGCAACCCACCTTTGTTGTTTGCCTCGGCTGCCGCCATTTCAGCCGCCGCAACCATGGCGAGCCCCCATTCCGCAGCGGGCCCTGATAGCGGGCCTATAGCGCCGATCTTAAGCCCGCAGCTTGCGGCGCTAGCGTTGCCCGGCAGTGCAATGCCTACTACGAAAGCCGACGCTGCCACCCCTATTTTAACACCGATCGCCTTGAGCTTGGACATTGTTTTTTCCTTCTAAAAGCCAAAATCAGCCGAAGTTTATTCTAAGTTAGAAGTGGTTCTATAAAATATTGTCAGAATATTAGAAGTCATTTATGTGCGAATAGGCGAATTATCAAAATCCATACAATTTTGCAGGATTTTCAACGAGCAAACGCATCTGCTCGACCTCTGATGGCGCATAGAGAGGTATCAGGTCTGTCAATATACCGTCATCAGGAACAGGGCTATCGAAATAATTCACATGCGGCCAATCAGTTCCCCAAACCACGCGGTCCGGATTTGCCTGCATCAGCGTGCGTCCATATGGTACGGCATCTTCATACGGCGGTCCGGCGATCGTGATCCTGTCCGCTCCAGAAAGCTTGCACCATAGCTTGCCTGCGGCAAGTTGCTTTCGGAGATATGAGAAGCCTGGACTTTGTATGCCACGATCAGTCGTGATGCGGCCCATATGATCTACCACCACATCGAGACCGAGCGCAAAAAGACGGGGAGCGAGATCCGGCAAATCTTCGGCGTCTAGCCAGGCCTGGACGTGCCAACCAAGATCTCGGACCCTTGGAGCCAACGCCTCAGCATCCCCCAGATCCGCGCCGCCGCGGTAGACTTTTTTGCCGTCGCGATGGAAGAGGTTAACACGAAATCCGCGTGTGCCAGCCTCATGCAGATCCTTGATCATGGCATTTGACGTATCCGCACGGAGCACTGCAACGCCCCGGAACCGCTGCGGCTGGGCGCGTAGCGCTTCGAGCATGACGGCGTGATTAGCGCCATAGGCGCTGGCATGCACAATCACGCAACGCGTAAAACCGAGATGACTATGCAGCCTGTCAGCATCCGCCATGGTTGCGAGGGGCGGCGTGTAGCTTCGATCCGGATCAAGCTTGTGTTTCGCCGGATCATCAAACAGATGGATATGAGAATCGCACGCCAACGGAGGCGGTATAAAGCGCGG
>JAJZKY010000717.1 GCA_021803885.1 Planctomycetota bacterium | reverse complement strand
CCGGCCCCACAGGCCCGCAGTACGCCAAACTCATAGCGGCGATGGCGAACCGATGCCCCCATCATCGCCGCAACGCCCACGCTTGCAACAACCAGTACAACCATTGCGATCAAGCTTAAAGCGCCCAACACGCGGCGCACCAGGTGGTCCAAATTTCGCTTCATCTGCTTAATAGAGGTACCATGCAGTCCACCGGTGCCGGCCGCGAACAGCGACCCCAAAAGGCTCGCGGGACGCTCTGACATATATTTCTTTGCCGCCTCCATGACGGGCATGCCGCGAGCCCCCGGCTTGAGTGAAATCATAACGGTGTTAAAACCTGTAATGCCAAAATAACGTCGTGCATCCGCCGCTGTGCCTACCAAAGACATTCGAGCCACCTGCCCAAACAGCCGGCTGGAGCCAAAATAGTTCTTTAAAATGTTAAGCCCCGGCGAATTGGCAACGCCGGCAATCTTGAAAGGCACCGCTCCCACCGGCGAGTCAATGATGATGCGGCTCCCCTTTGAAAGTCCCACCGCATGCTGCGCCTGCGATGCCACAATAACCGCTCGCCCCTTCATCAATGCGGCAAATGCCTGCTTTTCATCGCCTTGCCTGAACTGCAGCGAAATCATTCTCTCAAAACTTTTTGGCTGTATTACAACAAACAGCATATTCCGCTGCCTGCCGCCAGAAGGCTTTGCCTTTACAAAAAACGCAGTGATCGCCGTGCTGTCTTTTATGCCCGGTACAGCGCGCGGCAACGTTTTGAGCCGATTCGAGGGCAATGGAACAAACGGACTAAATACATATACATCCGGAAGCCCCGCCGGAAACTCCCATGATTGAAGCAAACCTGCCGCACGACTCTCAACCGAAATGAAAAATGTAATTCCCACCAGAAGAGAGGCCACCATTGCGCCCATCCGCCACGGACTGCGCGACCAGGCCCCCGAAAGCAACTCGCGTCGCAGGCCCCATATAAAAGCCAAGCCCCAAGCCGCCGGCCGCTCCAACAATACCACCACCAGCGGCGCAATCAACGCCACGCCAATAAACACCGCCGGATTTCCCACCAGCGCATAAAGTCGAAAACGCCAAACCGGACTCGGCACCTGCCACAACACCACTTGCAGTGTGATCAGCAGCACCCCCACCAAAGCAACCAGAATAACCCGTTTAATTGAAGAGGCTTGAGCCACGCTCGCCACTGCTCTAAGCGGCTGCACCCGCACCGCCAGCCACATAGGCAGCAATGCACCAAAAGCGGTCGCCAGCAGCCCAGTCATTACCGCGGCAACCGGAATAACATGTCCCACCCGATATACGCCCAATACCGATGCATAGTGCCGCACCAGCAACCACGAGCCAACCCAGCCCACCAGCATGCCGGCCGCTGTGCCAATAACTCCCGCCAGCAGCGCTTCCACCAGCACCATTTGCGCCAGTTGCCCGCGGCTGGCCCCTAAACAGCGTAAGTGCCCAAAGTGACGAACCCGTTCCTGCAACCCAACGGCCATAATGCCGCAAATCAGCACCGCGCCGCAAAGACCGCTTAACAGCGCACCCAAAAGCAGCACGCGATTAAACACGCCGCCGATTTTCTTGAATGCGGCCCGGGCCGTGCCAGCTATTGCAACATGCGCGGCAGGCCCAAGCGACTTGCCGATCGTCACAGCCCACTGTTTGGATGCCAGACCGGCACGCAATTTTATGTCAATGCTTGTCACGCCTCCTGGCCCGACACACACTTTGGTCAGCACATGCCGGTCGAGGTAGCAAGTCGGCGGTTTTAGAAATCGCTGCACGGGCGTTTCTGTGACAATGCCGCAGACTCTAAGTTTTACGAATTTTCCGGGGTGTATGGCGATGGCGGCTTGATCACCTGCATGCAATTTAAAACGGCTCGCCAGCCGACTATCAACGATAATATCATCAGGCCCACGAAGGCGTTGCCCGGCCACGAAAGTCATGGGATGAAAGTCGCCGTCAAGCTTCGGCGAAATTCCCACTGCCCGCACCAAATTCTCTGCGCCTGCCACCCGAAGCAGTATATGCCCCGACTGGCGTGCGGCGGCCATCCGCACCTGCGGAATCGCCCGCACCCGCCTCAGCATGCCCGCCGGTAAAAAACCACCTTCCGCAGCGGCGAAGCCGGCTCGCTGCACGGCGGGTTCCACACGCAGATCAGCCGAGCCTAGCATGGCGGTGAGGCCGCCTTCCAATGAAGCCTTACCCGAATTCAATCCCGCCCCGCCGGCAAATACCAGCGCGACGCCTGCCATAATTACAATCGCGGTCAACAGCGGCCGCAGCGGCCTATACCGCCAATGACTGATAGCGAGCCGCCAGCCTGCCGGCATCATCATTTTTCTCCACGGTAAACTCACCTGCAACGCAACCATCGCGCAACACCACCACTCGCTGCGCCTGCAGCGCCGCGAATGGTTCATGCGTTACCAGCACCACTGTCGTTTCTATCGCCGAAAGCGTGTCCCGCAGTGCCTGCCAGAATTGCCCCGCATTCAGCGAATCGAGATTTCCCGTCGGTTCATCCGCCAGGAGCAGCGGCGGCCGCATCACCAGTGCGCGCGCAATGGCCACCCGTTGCTGTTCGCCTCCCGATAGCGCATCGGGCCTGTGCTCAACCCGATGGCTCAACCGCAGCCGCTCCACCAGTTCCTGCATAAGCCGCCCGGCCGGAGCTTCGTCATCACCGGCCAATCGCACCGGCAGCATGATATTGTCTTTGACTGAAAGCGTCGGTATGAGGTTAAACTGCTGAAACACAATTCCCACGCCCCGCCGCCGAAATGTCGTCGCTTCGCGCTCGCCAAGACGACCGATGTCCCGGCCGGCGACGCATAACCGGCCTGAATCGGGTTTGTCCAGCGCAGCGCACAAATGTAAAAAAGTAGACTTGCCCGATCCGCTCGCTCCCATAATCGCTACAAACTCGCCGGCCGCAATTCTAAGCGTCAAACCTTTGAGTGCCGCGACGTTTCGGGACCCTTGTTTGTATCGCTTGCCAACATCCTCCGCAATTACTGCATCGGAAGTTGCAGGCGCTGTTTCAATTACGCTGTTCTCAGGTTCCAACATCGTCATCCCTGAATCATAAACGAGTTGGCCTTCAATGTCCCAACGTTGGTTCACCCATCGCATACCCGCAAATTTTCACTGGCACAGCGGCCAAGCCAACGTTACCATGCGGCCTGGGCTTTTGCAGGCGCGCCATGAGGCGCAATACCCCCGGAGAACAAATGGTCAATGATGCTTCCATGACTCACCCCGCGAA
>JAJZKY010000716.1 GCA_021803885.1 Planctomycetota bacterium | reverse complement strand
CATGGCCCGGACCTCAGGGCTGAATTGCGACGACCGAAGAACGCTCAGAGCAGTCATTCCCCACTCGAGCATGGTCCTGACGAAAATGATGTGAAGGTTTATCGCGGATTGCTTCCCGGAGGATGCGGCCAAGATAAGGGGCTGCGACTCGCTGTTGGAAACGCTGCGGAAATTGCTGTAAGTGTTCATCGGGTAATGCGCAGGCGCTCCATGAGGTAGATGGGCCACATGACGCAGTTGCGGGCGAGGCCGAGGAGCGGTTTGGGAATGAGAGATTTTACGGGCATGAGGAAATTCGCGACGCGATAGCGGAGGCGATTGATGCGGAAACTCTCTTCCGCGCCCATGGGATTGATGAATACCTTGTAGTGATAGCCGGGGAAAATGGCGGTGAGCAGTTCGGTCTGATGCTTCCAACGGGCGCTGTAGTCGACTTCGCAGCGTTCCATGTCCCGGTCTTCGAGGTAGTAGCCGATGACCTCTTCGACTTTGCGAGAGCGGAGGTGGGGCTGGTCCGAGTAAAGGAACTGCTCGTAAGACCGGCCTTCCAGCGGTTTCGGTGTAACGTAGCAGGGCTCCATGCTGCCCGGGAGACACTGGTTCAAATCCGGTGGGTGGAGCGTGGCGGCAAAGTTGATGATGCCGACGCGCGGGTTTGCCTCCATCACCCCGACTGCATCGCGGAGATAATGGGCAGGGCCCTGGCAGACCCAGTCGTCCTGAATCATGAGGACGTATTTGCCGGAGCAGTGGCGGAGGCCGTTGTTGTTGTTGGCGCCGAGGCCGCGGTTTTTGGGCAGGAGGGCGAAGATGTCGGCGGGCAGCCGACGGATCCGGGCCTGCACTTCGGCGGGGCTGCCGTCGTCGGCGATCACGATTTCGAGATTCGGGTAGTCGGTGTGTTTGCGAAATGCGTGCAGGGCGGTTTCGAGCCGGTGGAAACGCTTGTAGGTGATGAACAGGGCCGAAACCAGTGGCCAGTCGGTGCCGGGTTGGGGCGATGGATCGCTCATAAGCACGTTCGTCTGGTTCTAGGATGCGGGCAGGGCGCGCTCGTGGGCGCGCAGTTCGGCGACGATTTCGGCCGCGGCGGCGCGGGCGTCGTCGGAGCGGTCAGGCGGGAAGGAGATGGCTCCGACACGGGCGTGTCCACCGCCGCCGTAGCGTTCGCAGATAGTGGCAAGATTGACCATTTCTTCCGGCTTGCGGCGGGTCCAGGGATTGGAGCCGACGGAGACCTTGGTGCGGAAGCTGGATTTCGACAGGCCTATGGAGTAAGTGGCCGAGGGGTGCAGGTAGTAAGGGATGAACTTGTTGTATCCCTCGAGCTGGCGGTCGGTGATGTCGAAGTAGATGGTGCCGTCCCGCATTTCGGAGCGGTTGCGGATGAGGGTGAGCGACTCTTCATGGCGAGTGAGCAGCGGCGGCAGGAGTTCGGCGACGAAGGGCTGCTGGAGAACTGCGGCCAGAGACATTTGCGTGAGCAGTGGAATGAGCCGGGGCACGAAGGCGGGGTCCTGCGTGGATTCGATGACGAGGGTGAGCTTCATGGCGGGGGCGGCCATTTCGACGGCAGCCTCGGGGCTCTCGTAGAGCGCGCCGTCGACAACATCGGCCCAATGGACGAGTTCCGCTACGGGCTCGACGTTCATGCCGAATTTAGTGGCTGCGATGTGCGCGAGGAAGCTGGTGCAGGAGGTGAAATTGGGGTCGTAGAAACGGCGGTTGGCATAGCGTCCGTCGGCCATACCGGCGAGGTAGTCCTGATTATCCTCGGGCGTGAGGAAGGCGCTGAGGTGGTGATCGAACCACCAGGTGATTTTGGGTGAGGCGGAGTATTTGAAGTCGACGATGGCGTTTTCGTCGCCGGTGAAGTCGGCCTCATTGAAGAGCGCGCCGGCGCGGTGAACCAGGCCCATGAATTCGTACTGAGCATTGGGCGTGATGCACTCGCGGTGAAAGCGGCTGAAGAGGGACGCGGAGCAGGCCCCATCGAAGCACTTGTCGTGGTAGAAAACGCGGACTTTCAACGCTGGCAACTCCTGTGAATGAACAAATCCCGCAGAATTGTCTAGGATTGCGTGAAGGGTCCGGCGTGTCAAGCGGTGGCGGGCGGATGTTGTGGGTGTCGTAGTCTGATGACAGGGAATTTCTTGAGGAGTCTGGATTGGCGACGATGTTATTTGAGCCGCTGGTGATTCCGGCTAAGCCGTACCGCGCGTATCTTTTTGATCTGGATGGAACGGTGGCCGATTCGATGCCGCTGCACTGGATTTCGTGGCGGCGGGCGGTGGAGGAGCATGGCGGGCATTTTCCTTTGCACCTCTTTTACGACTGGGGCGGGATGCCGCTGGTGAAGAGCGTAGAGCTGCTGAACGAGCGGTTCGGGTACAAGATGTCAGCGCCGGAGGTGGTGCTGCGCAAGGAGCAGCTTTACTACGAACTGCTGCCGGAGCTGAAGCCGATCCCGGCGGTGCTGGCGCACGTGGAGGCGCAGCATGGGCGGATTCCGCTGGCGATTGTGTCGGGGTCGCCGCGTGCGGGGATTCATCGGTCGCTGACGCAGCTGGGCCTGCTGGACCGCTTTGATGTGCTGGTGGGATCGGAGGACTACAAGCACGGGAAGCCGGATCCGGAACCGTTTTTGACGGCGGCAGGGCGGCTGGGCGTGGCGCCGGAGCACTGCCTGGTGTTTGAGGATGCGGACCCCGGGATTGCGGCGGCGACGGCGGCGGGGATGGATTGGGTACGTGTTCCGGTGCAGAGAGTAACGGAGTAGAGCGGGCGAATATTCAAAGGCGGCGAACCTGCGGCTGCGCGGATGAGAGAATGGCTGCGTTATGGCTGTTGCCTCTTCTGTCTCCGCAAAAGGAAAGCGCCGCCGGGTGCTTCGTATTGTCGTGTTGAGCCTGGCGGCGCTGATAGTGATTGACGCGATTGGCGCGCTGGGCGCGGCGTGGTGGATTCGCCATGATATGTATGCCACGCTGCCGCAGATTCAGGGCAGCATTCACGTGCCGGGGCTGAAGGCGCCGGTGACGGTACGGCGCGATCAGCACGGGATTCCTCACATTCAGGCTTCGAACATGGACGACCTGCTGTTTGCGCAGGGCTACGTGACGGCGCAAGACCGGCTGTGGGAGATGGACGTGGCACGGCGCTTCGCCGAAGGAGACGTGGCGCAGATCTTTGGCACGGCGGCTGTTCCGCATGACAAGCTGCAGCGCCTGCTGCTGATGCTGCAGACGGCGCAGCGGATTGCAGCAACGATGAGCCCCAG
>JAJZKY010000715.1 GCA_021803885.1 Planctomycetota bacterium | reverse complement strand
GATAGCAGCCGGGGCAGGGGTTTTTCGGGGAGGGTGGCGTATGAGCGCGTCTCCGGATGCATGCTTCACAGTGTCGCGATCGATCAACCGCCGCAACAAGCGAGCACGGGAGCACAAGGACTGACGCATGGACTACACTGTCGCACCTACGATGCGGGCAGAGAGTATGCGGATACGTTATCCGGTGGTCATGTGGCACCGCGCACGATAGCGTCCGCCTTCGCCCATAGCGTTGGGTCGCCGTCTCGCAGGGCCTCGTCCAGCAGCAGCCGCTTCTCCTTTAGGTAGACGCGCGCGAAGTCCGGGTCATAGGCCATGATGCTGTGGCTGTTGTCGATCAGGTCTGCGAGCGCTGGACGCCGGGTGCCGTTCATAGCCTCCATATTGCGCACCTGAAGCCGTTCCCGAAGCCAGCGGTAGCGGGCGGCGTCGCGGTCGATATCGCGTTCTGTGCTCATTTGTTGTCTGTCACGGTTAGAGCGTACCTCTGTCGAGTACTCTCTCTCAGCCTTTCGATACCGCATATCGTCACAACCCATGCCGGACGTTTGCGCGGCGGATCTCCAGGACGAGTCTCGGCTAATCCGGCAGCTTGACACTTTCGCATCGTAGCCTGCCGAAATCGGTACCCGTAAATACTGGAGTCATAACTAAGGCATTCGCGGAGCGCCGATTCCATTTCTGGGGTCATTTCATTCCAAGAAGTCTGCATGGTCAATCTTCCTCGAACCAACAGCCACATATGGCATAACCGACTAGAGCGACTACTGCCAAGCAAGTGATCGCCCAGACTCCGAATATGGTCAGCATGATGTAAGCGAATGGGGTCATGTCCCGTCGTCTTTTTGCTCGGACTGCAACAGCATCTCCGCTTTACGTGTCCAATGCTTCAACCCGAACCCATCGACCCAGCGGCCATGGTCGTCGTACCATTCCTGTAGGGCCATCTCAAGAAGCGCGCGCAGAGTCCTTAGTTCCCGACGGTCGGCCTGGCAACGCTCTCTATACTTACAAGCATTCCATAGTCCATCACGCTCATCAGGAATCTCCCAAATGACCGTAATCGGGTCTGGATCTCCTTCATGTGGTCGTGAACAAATGGGACCATAGCCATCCACATACGTGACCATTTTCGTAAGAGGATGGCCGCATTTAACGCATATCAGCGACGATGTGTCTTTATTTATCTGTTCCATTGTGAGATGACCTTTTGACTGATTCTTTCAATAAGCAGTGATCATCGGCATCAAGTCCTTCTTCCACGCACAGGCGCCCGATTCCGTCCAATTCTCCCCATGTGGTGGTGAAGTCATGGAGTTCGCAATGAACCGAATCATTGTCTTTTGGTTCATAGCGCTTGCGCCGACCGACTAGTTTAACGCTCATGGCCACCTCGGAGAAATTGGGCATACCTTTCTCTCATCTATAGGGTCCCTAGAGACTCAGAGCCAGAATTGCACTGGCTGGGTGTTCGCCCCTCGTTTTACCGTGACATGCGCGTATCGCGAAAACGCATGCCAATGGACGGTGCGCGAAGTTCTGGGGATCGTCATCCCGTGGCATATCGCGCCCAAGACGTGTCACTGTCCACGTCGCCTGAGTCATGAAACGTTCATTCAGCATTAGGCGGCACTTCCACAGGGCGCCAAAAATACAATGGGTAACTTTCGGAAAATCCATTAATCTCGTTGTCTTTGTCCAAAAATCTCCATGGGAATCGACCTGATTCTTCTCGATTGTCGTACCAGCCGATAACTGGCCGTTCCAAACGCATACCATCCCAAAGCCAAATTAGCTCGCCGTTCCGAGGCGCGTCTTGGATTCGCTGCCATCCCACTGGGATATCTTTTGGCTCGCGCCATGGCCTTCCTAAACACGCTATATAATCATTCGACATTTTTCTTGCCTTTGGATGTCCACCGTTTCTCCGCAGCGGCCTTGTAGTGCGCTGAGGGCCGAGCTTTGCGCTTCCCCTTAGCCTTCCCACCTTTGGCTCCGATCTCGGCCATATACGCGCTAAGGGCCTTGGGAGTGCGCTTGCTCATCGAAGCACCTTTCGGACTTTCCATGTCCTATGTCCACGTCTGAAAGCGTCCGCTTCCTTGCGCCACGAGAATTGACCCACAGTTACGCCCTGGTCATCCGAGACGAGCCACCACCAGCGGGGGCGGCTCATGCCGCCATCCCCATGACCTGCTGAAAGGAAACGACGCGGCAAGTGCCGTTATCGTCGAGCACGTATCCGCGCTCAGCATTCGCCCACGGCATCGCCGAGGACATGTCCGGAATCGCCTGAAGGCCAATCAGCCGAATCCCTTTGGCAGCCAAGGCGCGGAGAGTTTTGCGGGAGAAGTCGTTCACGGCAGCCTCCAGAAGTGGTGATCTCTACGATGGGAGATAGTATAGACAAGCCGCTTGTGCATGTCAATAGGAACCGTGAAAATATTTTTGAGGCTCATCTCCCTTGCGAGGAGGTGACTAGTTGTCGAACCAGAACACGACGCGCTCAGCGCCAGCTTGTTTCAGCGACTCCAGATCGTCGAAGAATCCTTTTCCGAGGAACTCACGCAGAGTCATCCGCTTCCCCTCTCCAGGCTCACAAGTCTCACCGCCGCTGATGTACCCGGCTGGCATCATTCGACTACAGCGTCTGTCCTCTATTTCGGCTTCATAATCGAAGGCCGTTAGCTCATCCACTGAGAGCCACGACGGCGTATGCGCGTCGAGGCCAAATCCCTCATAGTCCTTGCGCACCTCATCACTTGCGTCCTCGGGGAAGCCCCGAGGCGCGGTAATCGGAGGCACTGCGGAGTAGTTCCGCACGCCAGCCAAGAATCCGAACATTCCGTAACTGCGACAATCAAACGGCATCTGGTCTAGCGACACGCATTCCCAGCCATTAGCGCCGCGCCGCTCAGCGAAGCAGTGAATATCACAACCCATGGTCATCTCCAGTTTGTTGTAAACGATCAGCCTCGTTCATCTCTCCCCTCCCGGCCCATCGGCCCCGTACTGCTCCACCAGCCGCTCGCGCACCCACGCCGGCAAGCCCGGCAACCGCCACAGTATGCGATCCAACTTGCTCGGAAGGTTGCACACCACAGGATGGCCGACAGCGTAGAAATTCCTGTAGAACGCGCGCCGCACGTGCCCCGGCAGACGCGAGCGGCGGATGAAGCGCTTCAGCTCGCGGCGCTGCTCACGGGTGCCGTAGATTTTGTCAATCGCGGCCATGCGCGTCCGCCGCCTTCGGCACCAACTCCACCTCCACAATCTCCGACAC
>JAJZKY010000714.1 GCA_021803885.1 Planctomycetota bacterium | reverse complement strand
TTGTCTGCATGGTCATCGCAGCCAGGGTAGAAACTGAGGAGCCGTTCTCGCGCTCCACGTGGTTAGCACATCTGAACTGTGGCCTAAGACAAGCAAAGGGACCTCATGAAGTAAGATAGGCCAAATGATTAGGTAATACAAAACCACCGCTCCGGCTCCGATGATGCCTCCCCAGCCAGGTGTCAACCGGGGCTTTTGCGATTCTTCGGAGGCATATGAATCAATTTCCCATCCGTCGACGATCGTGGCCGCGATGACCATGCAGACAACGACTCCAGACCAATGAATAGGCTGCCCAGAAGAAAGCGGAGTTGCCGACAATGTGCGGTTCCAGAACGCATACCCAACTACGGCCATGGCGCCCACAAAGACCACTTCGACCAGTAAAAAGATTTGCGTGACCCGAGCCGTGACCTGGGCCCCGCACAGCAATACGGACACCGAAAACAACGCCCAAAACATTGCCACGATTCCCTGCAGAGTGCCGCTGGGATGATGATTGCCGAGTGCGGCTAAAGTAAATTGAGCCGCGGGGATGAGAATCGGGGGAATCGACCAGAAGTAGGCCATAAGGACGATCCAAGCTTGGAAATTGGAGTAGTCGAGGCCGACAATACGGCGTGACCAGTGATATGAGGCGCCGGCGTGAGGAAAGTGCTGATTGAGCGAAAGAAAGATCCAGGAGCAGACTAGAAAGGGCACCGCAATGAGCACGATGGCCAGCGGAACTCCCGATCCAGCCGCACGGACCATCGCGCCCCCTGCCGCGGCCACACTGAAGATGGGGGCCACGCTGGAAATGGATAAACTCGAGAGGTCGACCAACCGATAGGTCGGACGTAGTGGACCTGGATCAGGCTTGGGTTGATGTATCACCATCCGTCCCTCTTCTCAGTGCAAAGTGTGCCAGTCGGTAGAAGAGGTTACGGAGAAAAAGGGATGCGGTCCCGCGCCGGAGCCCTAGGCTTCGCCGGTCGTGTTTGGCAAGTCCTTCGACCAATGGCGCGATTTCAGGCCGATGGTGAATCCCTCATCCTCGCCCGCTCAGGCCGCCGTCCTCTTACTTCCGCCCCATCGCCTCTCGCCTTGGAACTGCCGGTGGTCGATCCATGGTGGACGGGGTTCCCCACATCTGAGCGCAAAGCGCTTCTCTTATCCCACCTTGTCGCCATTCACGCACTACTCATGATAGGGATTGCGCCTTGGTTGTCAACAATCTACCGCAAAAGGACCATCCCGTTGCGAATAGGAAGCGCCCCCAGTGGGCTGAGCTGCTACTCACCGTTTGGATCGCAGGTCGAATTGACGCAATGGCGGTTGGCCGGGGCGCGGTCTAACCCTGCGTGGGAGCGGTCATCATCAAGGCGGCGCCAAAGCCGTCAGGAGGTATTTTAACGTCTAAGTATGGCGGGGTTGCTGATGGTGCTAAGGAACCTAGCATCGGCTAAGCGGGACGCGCAAATACCTAGGTCTCTCTCCTGAAGTAGCCGTCGAGGTGAGTAAATCCGCCTCCGCCGGTGGGTTTTCAGGAGGGCAGAGGGCAAACCCAGTGGGCTGGATTCCCTATCGCTGTAAGCATTTTTACGGCTTATTTACACCACTTTACGATCTTTTTACTAGGCAGCCGATCGGTCCCTTCGTATACTGACCCCGAACAACCGCACGACAAGAAGGTGACGGTGTGTCGCACTTGGTGCTGATTATTTTGACTCTGGCAGCATTTGGATTGCTTGCCTGGGTGGTCAATTTCTTTCGTCGCTATTGAGCGGGGTCTGGGACTAAAAAACTCTGCCCATATTGACGTTAAGTTTGGTGATAGAGCGAACCACGATGGGATAAGGAAGGGAGGCCTTCTCGGTGGAGACGGTGTGGTTAGGGATTCTAATGGGGGGCTTGTTCATGGGCACAATCGGGTTATTGTACCTGCTCCGCCAGCTATAACCGAGCGAGGAGGGCGTGTGGTATGGGTCATTGGATCTTATTAGGCTTGTCTGCGGCGACCATGGGGTACCTCTTATACGTGATCGTCCATCCGGAAAAATTCTAAGCACCAAGGAGGTTCGGGACCGTGAGTCTGAGTATTATGGCCACCTGGGCGGTGGTGATCGGCGGACTGCTGCTCTTGTGCAAGCCGATGGGCATGTATCTGTATCGCGTCTTTACCTTTCAGCCAACGCTGTTAGACCGTCCCTTGCGACCGGTGGAAAATATCATCTTTCGCTCGCTGCATATCAGCCGTGATTCCACCATGAATGCGGTGGAGTATGGCTTGGCTTTTGTTCTGACCAACATGGTCTGGGGGATCATGGCGTATGTGCTGTTACGCTTTCAAGGCTTATTCCCGTTTAACCCCGAGCACTTCAAAGACCTCAGTGCCGGACTTTCGTTTAATACCGCCGCTAGTTTTGTTACCAATACCAACTGGCAGGCCTATAGCGGCGAAAATACGATGTCGTATTTTTCGCAATTCGCGGTCTTGCAGTTTTTGCAATTCGTGACTCCGGCTAGCGGCGCCGCCGTGGGCTTGGCCTTTATCCGCGGCCTCTCAGGGCGTAAGTTGGGCAACTTCTTCGTCGATTTGACGCTCGTTCTGACTCGGGTGCTCCTCCCTTTGGCGGTGATTTTTGGTCTGATCTTTATCGCTTTGGGCGTGCCTGACACATTAGCACCCTATTTGCACTTGCACACCTTGGCGGGTCAGACCCAAGTGGTGCCGCGCGGCCCGATCGCGGGTTGGGAAGCGATCGAACACTTAGGTCAAAACGGCGGAGGCTTCACCAACGCCAATAGTGCCAGTCCGTTAGAAAACCCCTCGGCTTTGACTAACATTCTGCAATCCATTGCCATGGGGTTGGTTCCAGTCTCCTTTTTCTATCTCTTCGGTCTCTTTACCGGCAAGAAGCGCTTAGCTTGGACGCTCATTGCGGTGGCCGGCACCCTATTTTTGGCTATGCTGGCGATGATTTACTTTCCAGAGGCAGCCGGCAATCCCATCGTCAATGCCTTAGGGCTCCATGGCCACGCTAATATGGTTGGGAAAGAGACTCGGCTAGGGATCGGTGGGACCTCTATTTTCGAAACCAGCACGATGGCGTTTACCACGGGTTCTGTGGCCGCGGCTCAGGATAGCTTTCTGCCCATTCCGGGAATGGCTTTCTTTTTGGGCATGTTTCTCAACATGGTGTTTGGCGGCAAAGGCGTGGGACTGCTCAACATGCTGATGTTCGTCATCTTGACCATTTTCTTGATGGGTCTCATGGTAGGTCGCACTCCAGAATTTTTGGGCAAGAAGATCGAGGCCAAAG
>JAJZKY010000713.1 GCA_021803885.1 Planctomycetota bacterium | reverse complement strand
CACATTGGCCTGATAAAACTGGCGGCGCGAGGGCGCGACCAGAGAACGGGCGGCGCGGGCCCGGCGCGCGGCCGTTTGCCAGCGCGGCAGGGCGGCTTGACAGTGATGCTCAATATGAGTGGCTAGCGCAGTCCAATTGGAGAAAAACCGCGGCCGTCCGTGAAAAGCGGGAAAAGGCTTCCGCAAGCGCCTCTGAGCCATGGCAATCAGCAGCATGCGCGAAGAGCTGTAATAGAAATTGTCGCCCATGCGCTGATCGGGCTGGGGGCCATAATGGGCCGGCGCGGCAAAATAGGCCTGTTCATAGCGGGCCACCGCGGCGGCGGCGCGGCCGCTGAATTCACGCGCATCCCAGCGGCGGACATAATGCTGGCTTTGACGGGGGTGACGCAGCCAGGGGCGTGGATTCCAGGCAATGGACATGGTTTCTTCACTGGTCATCGGCGCGGGGCGGGTATTGGAGGTGTTCACGACAAGATAATCGGTCGCCCCGGCGCGGACCGCACGCGTCAATTCTTCCTGGATAGTCGCCGGCGGCACCAGTTCACTGAGATGATTGGAGGCGCCGTCAATCATCATGGTGTGGTAATAAACGCCTTCTCCGCGGGAGAGATGGCCATGATCCTGAATGATGCCGTGACCGTCATCAGCCCAGACCAGGGTCACGCCTTTAGGTTTATGCAGCAATCCCTGCAGCAAAAAGCGCCCGGTTTCCTGCCAGGTGTTCAGAATCACGGGGGCATGAGGATGCACCCGGCGGATAATGCGCAGATCGGCGGCAATCGCTTGCTGGATGATCGCCGCGCGGCCGGCCATGGTCTTAGGGGCGTTGGGGTCCGCCAGCCAGAAGGGATAATCGTTTAAACCGCGATACCCGACACTCCAGATGGCGTGCATGCGCCGGGGATATTCACTGACGGCTGTCGCCCAGGCGTCTTCTAGTTTGTGGCGGTTGCTGGTAAATAAATAGGGAACTTTTTTCGGCCAGCGATAAGTATCCAGGCCGAGGACATTGACATGATGCTGGCTGATGAAAAGGCCGCGGCGCACGGCCAGGCGGATCTGGCGTTCGTAGGGAAAAATCCAGGTGCCCGGAATCACCATGTTGCCCTTCAAGCGCAGAATGGTTTCAAAGATGCGATTCCAAACGCGCAGGGAAATATCCGCACCCTGGGCGGTGCCCGGACGCCAGCCGGTGAGCAGATCTTCATCGTTGATGAAGAAGCCGCGATAGCGAAATACGGGAGCCTGGGTTTCGTCGTAACCGGCGGGGACCGTAACCGTGGCGCGGCGGGCGGGAACATGATCGGTCCACCAGTACATGGGATCCACATGCAGGAACTGACGGGAAAACTGATAGACGGCATAAATTGCGCCGAGGGTGTCGCTGCCCGAGAGCACGATGGCCTGGTAAGCCGGTGAGCCAGGCCAGGGATGCGGCAACTCAGCTAGACGCAAGCGCTCCCAGCCATGCGAGGCGGGCAAGGCATGCGGCACGTCGCGGCGCAGGCAGACCCAGATGGTGACCGGCGCGGCCTGGGCGGGGGAATGCACCAGGCGGATTTTACCTCCCAGAACCTTATGCAGATCGGATACTAAGTCAGCGGCGGCGCGCTGCAGAGGCTGCGGCTCATGGCGGGAGATCAGCACCGTGGCGCCGCGATGCAGGACGGCCTGGGCGGAAGCGGAAATCACAGCCAAACTGATGGAGAACATCCAGACAGGCAGATAACGGTGGCGCATGGGTTTAAAAATGGACCGTGACTGGCGGAACCTGGGCCGATCCGCAGCGCTAGTAATGCGGCCGAAGGTGGCGATTTCAGCTTTTTTATGGCAAAAGTCCCGGACGAAAATAACGGTGCAGCACCATAGCCACGGCCCCGCGCAGGCGCGGTTGCAAGTGGTCATCGGAAGGCTCGATGCAAGGCAGCGCGTGGGTACGGGCCAGCGCGGCGGCTTCGGCTTCAATCACCGGGCCCAGAGTATCCCAGACCGCAGTCATTTCCCCCACCACGACCACGCAGCCGGGAGCAAGACAATTGGCCAGCATGGCAATGCCCTGGCCGAGATAACGAGCCATCTGTTGCAAGGCGAAGATGGCGCGGGCATCTCCGGAATGGAAACGGCTGATCAGCTCATTAAAATCCCGCAACTGGAGCCGGCGGGGCTCGCGTGGCGGAGATGCGGCTGCTCCCGGGAGCTGATTATAGTAGCGCAGGGCGGCGGAATTTGAGGCCAGGACTTCCCAGCACCCGCGGCCGCCGCAGCGGCAGATGGGGCCCTCGGGAGCAAGACAGATATGGCCAAACTCCCCGGCGGCGCCGCTGGAACCGCGGACCAGGCGGCCATTGGCAATCATGCCGGTGCCGATGCCTTCCGAAACGGTGACCACCACCAGATCCTGAGCGCCTGCATGGGGGCCGGCCCAGACTTCGGCCAGGGCGCAGGCATTGGCGGCATTTTCAATGTGTACCGGCACACCCAGCGCGGCTTCGAGGGGAGTTTTGAGATCAACCTGGCGCCAGCCCAGATTGGGAGCGAAAATCAGCATGTGATTGCCGGCATCCACTCGGCCGGGCAAACTGATTCCCACACCCTCCAGTAAAGAGCTTTGAGAATTTTTCAGCAGGCTTCGCACCCGCGGAATGAGCTGCGTAATAAATGCTTCCGGCTGCGAGGGTGTATTCCAGCGCTGCTGAACCTCGAAACCGAGATTAAAATCCGCCAGCACCAGATCGGTATGCCGGGGGCGGACATTAATGCCGAGAATGCGGCTGCGCTGGCGGTTCAGCCGCAGGGCCAGGGGCTGGCGGCCGCGGGGCAGAATTTGACGCTCGCCTTCGGTAATCCATTGTTTGCGGATGAGTTCGTTGACGATGATGGAAACCGAACTGCGCTGTAAGCCTGTCCGCCGCGCCAACTCGGCGCGCGAGACGGGCTGTCCGATGCGGATCAGATCCAGAATCCGGCTGGAGTTGATGCTGCGGATGGTTTCAGAATTCGCCATGGAAATGCCGTAGTCCGCGTGCCCAGATTGTGTGAGCTGGAATTTGTTGTCAAGATGTACAAAATGCAGTAAAACAGAATCGGCACAGCGAAAACGAACTCAATGCGAAGGCGGTGGCAATTTGGCTTTGGTTTTTAACACGGTGGAAGTTGGGCTGGTTTTGGCAGCAGGGACAGGTTGCTTTCTGCTTAAGCCAGGCGCGGGACTCGATGGAGCGGTGATCGCAGGATATGGCGCATGTACGGGCACAACAGCCGGCGCCGTGCCGGCCAATGCAGAAACAAGTGGGCGGGGGAATGCACCA
>JAJZKY010000712.1 GCA_021803885.1 Planctomycetota bacterium | reverse complement strand
CCGACTGACATGCGCAGGGTCGACGGCCCCACCGAGGTCTTCACCCGGCCGACCCGCGCCATCGCCTGCTGCATCCTCCACGCCGCCGCCACCGCCCGCTGGGCGTGGCCATCACCGCTGTACCAGACCAGCACCGCATCACCGCCCCACTTGATCAGCTCGCCGGAGTGGTGGTAGGCGATCCCGATGAGCTCGGCGAACATGGCGTCCAGAAACCCCGTGAGCTCCTCCGCTCCTGCCTTGCCGCGTCCAGCCAGCAGTTCGGTGAGCCGGGTGAACCCGGAGATGTCCACAAAGGCCATGGTGCCTTCGAGCACGGCGGAGGTGCGCTCGGGTGCAGCTTCCAGCCACTCCAGAGTTAGTCGGGGCACGTAGGGGAGGAGCTCAGCATTGCGGGCCAGGTCGGAATCGCCAGTGCCGGACTCGAAATCCCCAGCCAGCCTGTTGGGACTCACGCCCATTGGCCCATGCCCTCGGGACAGAGATCCGGCTCCGCGCGACAATTTTCCGCGTCAGCCTGGCTGAGCATGCTCGGGCCGGTAGCCAGTCCGGGCGCTACAGCGATCTGAGCTTTCTGCTGGCGGCAGGCGCGCCAGAGGAAGCCGGAAGATTCAGGTCCTCGAACCGCAGACTTGATGGGATCACCACCTCGTGTGTGCCACCACGGCCACAGGGCCCACGCTGCGCGAGGCCCTTGCGGCCAAGTCGCTCAGGTCGAGGCCCTCACCACCGACTCCGGCTTACGGTGGAAATGATAGGGAGGGTGGGCGTAGTGCGCTATCTCGGGCCAAGAGTCTCCCCAAGTCTTAGCGTAGCTATACGTATTGATCTCGCGATCGAGCGCTAGCTGCTGAAGGCTTGAGTGGTGGGTGCCCTGCCCAGGAGGGCTACAGGCACGTCCGAGGCGACCCTTTGTGGACCTCGGAACTGCGGAGATGCGTGGTTTGGCGGTTGAGGTTGACCTCGGCGTCGGGCGACGCTTCCTCGTGGCCGAGTGGTGTTGTTGCGGCGTAGGACCGAACTTGCGGCGGGTCTTGTGGACCGGAGCGAAGGTCGAGGTCCTGATCTCATGATCTCGGCGCAGTTTGGGATGGTGACCGGTGATACCGCGTTGACCGATCTTCTGCTGGGCGGTTGCGTCTCGGTGGGCTTTGATCTGGCAGGGTTCGCAGAGGCTGATCTCGTAGGCAGGTCGGGAGAGCGGTTTCCCACATCCTGGGCAGTCGGCGCTGGTGCCGGCGGCGGGAACGGTGTGGACTCGGATGCCATGTTTGGCGGCCTGGGGACGCAGGGCGGCGACGCATTGTGCCCGGCAGCTTTGCGATGAGATGCGGTTGACTCCGGGACCTCGGCCGACCGCTTCAAGAGAGGCGAGGTCTTCGAGGTAGATGGCTGAGGCTTCCACGGCGAGTGCCAGAGACACCATGTAGTTGGCGAACTCGAAGCTCAGTTCGCGGTTGATGTGTTTGCGTTTACTGTTCTTGCGGTCTCGTTCGACGTCGAGCCCGTCGGCCTGTGTGGTGAGACGTTTCTTGGTGACCGGGTCCTGGTTGTGTTCAGCCAGGCGCCGAAGGTGGGTGATCTTGGCTTGGAGTTGCTCCTGTTCTTTCTGGAGCCGGAGTTGTTTGTGGAAGAGCCCGTCACCGGTGAACTTGTATTGGACCCCGTCAGTGAAAATGCGACCGTCGAGGACCTTGAGGATGCCGACCGAGTACGGGATCGTCACGCCCCAGTCGCCCGAGAGCACCACAGTCGGTGTCTCGGTAGCCAGGTCGGGCACCTGTTCTTGGATGGCGACATCGAGGATCATGGTCTCGTCGACGAAGCGGATCGTGGGCAGGCACATCTTCTCCCAGCCGGGATGCCGGGTCCGGAAGTAGGCGGGAACAGGCGCCTCGATGGTCAGCCACTGGTAGTCGGCCTTCGTCGGGACCAGCTCAGTCGGCACCTTCAGTTGCACTCGGACCATTCCGTCTCGGGCGGCGGCCTGGTCCAGCCGGGCCATCTGATGGTCGACGGCCCCGAGCAGGAGACGGCGGGGGACGTTCGGCTGGTCCCTGACCTGCACGAGCTCAGAAGGCAGCACGCCGTGCTCTTTGACGTGGGACTCGATAGCTCGTCGCATTCCCCACACGGCCCGCTTGTCGCTGGCGGGATCGAGCCGGCGGAATGCCTTCCAGTCGAAGCCGAGTGACGCATCGAGACAGGCGACGACGGCTCGCAGCAGCTTCATCGACTCGACGCCCTGGTCCAACAAGACCATGGCCGACTCCGCTGCGAGTTTCTGGACCCGAGAGTCGGCGTAGGCACCACCGAGCGCATCGGCAGGGACTGACCAGCCGAGCTGACGGCAGCGCTCGGCAGGAGGCCCAGTCAACGCCTTGCCCTTATTCTTCCCGACCAAGCACAGGCCCGCTTCGATCAGGGCCAGGTCAGCGGTGTTCCAGTGGGCATCGACAAGATAGCGGGCCATGGTCTGAACCAGATCCGACATCTGCTCGATCACTGGAACGAGGCTGATGCCGCCCGGCCCAGCCTCACCAGCCGAGGCCCACGATACCTTCGGACGGGCCAGTTTCATCGACGATGTCAGGATCATCCCCGCTCACCGGCCCTGGTCGCAAGTGCTTCGGCGGCGACGTTGACGAGACGCCGCTGGTTCTCCAACGAGCGCAGCTTGTAGAACTTCCCCGAGAACGAAGCGATCAAACTCATGAAGTCAGACATCAGCTCTTCTTGGGGTGACTTGAACCGGGCGTCGTCCAGCGCTTCCAATGCTACCCCGCGATCGGCGAGAAGCATCTCCAGCCAGGTCACACCGAACCGGGCCAGGCGGTCCGGGTAGGTGACCCGGACGACGTTGAAGCGCCCTACCTCCGCGTCCCGGAGTAGCCGCTGCAAGCCGTTGCGACCCTCGGCCAGGCCCGATCCGCGGTCCCGGTACACCTTGTAAACCGACCCTGTGGCAGTCCTCGACAACTCTGCTTCTTGGTCTGCAAGCGACGTCTCTTGGCCGGTCGCACCCGACACCCGGACGTAATGGGCCTCGACACGAACAGTCGCGACGGTCTCCAACCGGCCCATCAGGCGCCGAAGGTCCTCTTTGTCGAAGCGACGTTCCTTGCCCGAGGGAGACCAAGACACAGGAACCTCGCCGTCGGCCGCGAGGCGACGCAAGGTCTGTTGATGCAGACCCGTCATCTTCGCTGCTTCACCGATCCTTATGAGTTCCATGCTTCGACTTTGCTACATGCAGATGCACTAAGACCAGTCGTCAACTGTTAGAGAGACTCCAGACCTACTGACATACCC
>JAJZKY010000711.1 GCA_021803885.1 Planctomycetota bacterium | reverse complement strand
TTCCGTAGAGGAGAATGGCGTTTGGCTGGCCACTCGCCAGTTGGTCGTGACGCACGATCGCGCGAAGGCTGGAATTGGAAGATGGCCTCCAGCCAAGATTTGCGGTCGCCGTGCCGATATGAAACCGGTCATTCGGAATACCGTTTGAAGTATCAAGCCGTGTGAAATCGGCGAAATAATCCGCGGTCTTCCACTTGCCTCCCACGTTACCTTCATTGCGGAAGCTTTCGAAATTACCGCCGTCCCCGATGTAGGTGATCTCGGGTAGAGGAGTGGACCCGGAGCGCGTTGTCAGGCTCACGACACCTGCCATGGCATCTGCGCCATACATGGAACTGTTGGGGCCGCGCAAAACTTCAACTCTGCTTATGGCCGAAGAAGCAATATCCGCAAATTCCACAGCACCGCCGATATCATTCATGGGAATGCCATCGATCAGCACTTTGTTCGCATCACTGTTTCCGCCCCGGATATAAAGCGCCGTTGTTCCGCCAAGCCGTCCGGATTGCGTCATCTGCAAGCCCGGTACCCAACGCAGCGCCTCCTGAATCTCATCCGTGCTCGCAACTTGTTTCTGTCCAAGCACGGTCACAGCTGACCCCACATGCGACTTGAGCGTTGGCGTGGCCGTAGCCGTTACGGTTACCTCCTGCGACAGGCTGTTCAGGCGTAGTGTGATATCCCGGATCGTCGTCGGAAAACCCGACGAGACAACCGCTTGCGAATTGTTCGTCTTGAAGCCAGGTGCGTTGACCCGGATCTCATACGTGCCGGTGCCCGGGACCGCGGCGACATAGCGGCCTTTCTGGTTGGTGGTAACCCCTGTCACCAGAGTGTTATGCAGCAGTACATCAACAGTTGCACCGCGTACGAGTGCTCCGGTTGGATCGGTGACCGTGCCAGAAATGGATGTTCCATGGTTCTGCGCCGCTAGCTTTAGGCTGAGGCAGAGAACAAATGACAAACAGAAAAAGTATCGAACTCGATGCATGCATTCCCCTCGGAATTGGTTGCGCAGAACCGGTCTCCTGACTTGCGCTTCGCCAAACCTGTCCGCCTTCCCGGAGAGTGTCTCCAGTGGCACTCAGGACAGGTTCTCCACGCTTACAGTTACGGGGTAGTGGCGGATTCGCACCGCGCTTCCCGAGCATTCTGCGGGTTGAATTATCTTGTTGCTGACGGATCGCGCGCCGTCTTATGGGTGAAGTTCTTGGGCTAAATCCTCCATGGCGTAGATTGCAGCGGGACTCGGCATCTCGATGCGCCTGTCCACGTAATAGACACGTCTGTCTCTGACCGCTGTCAGTGCCTGCCATCCTGGCCTGTCCACCAGATCATTCAGAGAGAGTTTTGAGCCTTTGATCAGGAGCAACGCATCAGGCTTGCGAGCGATGATTGCTTCCAAGCTCACCTGCGGCCATTCTTGCCCGATATCGCTGGTAATCGATCTGCCACCAGCCGCGGCAATGAGTTCCGTAATGAAAGCATGCTTGCCGATAGTGACAATCGGGTCGTACCAGATGGGCATAAACAATCGAATCCTCGGCTTGCCACGAATGCGCTTACGTACTGCCAGTTCCCGTGCTTGGAGTGCACTCACAAGGGCCGTTGCCTGCTCCTGCCGGTCCAACGCTTCACCGAGACTTTCAATTGATTTGTAAATGCCTGCGATCCCATGAGGATCCACCATGAATACAGGAATTCCGTAATGCGCAAGTTGGTCGATGCCAGGGATTTGGTTCATCCCTCCAGTACCCAGCACCAGGTCCGGATGCAGCTCGATAATCTTTTCCAATGAGGGATTCAGAGGAGCCCCGATGGTCTGCTTCTTCGCCGCTTCTGGTGGATAGAGTGTGTAATCGGAAACGGCAATCACATCCGCTCCCGCACCCAGACTGTAAACATCGTCAACAACGCTGGGCGCCAGACAGATCAATCGATGTGGATGATCCGGAACCACAACCGTGCGCCCGAGTTCGTCCGTCACCTTCCGTGAGGCCAGGCAAATCGCGGGACTTAAAAAAAGCAACAGGAAGACGGAGCGTCTCATCGTACCCCCGCCCAGCGCCGCGCTGCCTGGTCAGCCAAAGCAACAAAACGGTCTGCTATCTCGGTTGCGCCTCGAAAGTTGAGGTGGATATAACTCGCGAACACATTACCGCTGGCATATCCTTCCTCGGTTGTAGCTCCGGAGAGCGTGTAATGCGCCTTGAACGCCGGTGCGAGGTCGCAAGTGTTGGAGCTACGCGAATGATGAAAGCTGTGGCCGCGCAGAACCGTGCCTTGGACGCCGAGCAAACAATCTCGCTGCAACTCGAGTCCAACGTAGCCAAACCGCACCAGCTTATCCGTCATCTCGCTTTCAATAGGAAGTACTCCGGCCATGGCATGCGCCTGCCCGTCACGCGTTCGCAGACGCTCACCCAGGTACATCATGCCGCCACACTCGGCGTATACCGGAAGGCCGGATGCGGCGAACTCCCGAATCTCGCCTGCGAGCGCAAGGTTTGCGCTCAACTGGCTGACATAAAGCTCCGGATACCCTCCGCCGAAATAGAGCCCGTCGACGCCGGCCGGCAGTGTGGCATCATGCAATGGGCTGAACTCGACCAGCTTTGCGCCCGCGCGCTCCAGCAGATTCAAGTTGTCCTGGTAGTAGAAACAGAATGCTGCATCGCGAGCCACGCCAATCGTCACTCTAGGTTCCGAATCGACTGTGCTCACTGCGACCTTACAGGGTTCAACCTGAAATTTGGGACTGAGCAGCAGGTCGAGATTCAGCCGTTCTTTTGCAAGAATTTCGAACGCATGCCGTTTTTTGTCCCAATCAATTTCGGAAGCGGTCTGCAATCCCAGGTGGCGCTCTGGTATATGCACCCCTGTCTGCGGCGGCACCCATCCCAGAATCGGCATTCCGCAGTTTTCCGCAATCGCATCTGCAAGCAGGCGATAATGCTTCTCGGAGGCGACGCCATTCAGCACCACGCCGGCAAACCGCAGCTCCGGATCGAAGACTTCGAATCCACGGATCACCGCCGCGATGCTGCGGGCGCTCTTGGAAGCATCGACAACGAAAACTACCGGCAGCGAAAGGATCTTGGCAATCTCTGCCGCGCTGCCTTTTTCACCTTCTCCGGAGATGCCATCGAAGAGCCCCATCATGCCCTCGACCACGGCCATCTCAGCGTCCGCATTGCCCTCAGCGAATGCCTCGCAAATGCCGTTACGATCGAGCATCCAGCCGTCGAGGTTCAGTGCCGGGCGCTCAGTCACCGCGCTCAGATGACCGGCATCAAGAAAGTCCGGGCCGCAT
>JAJZKY010000710.1 GCA_021803885.1 Planctomycetota bacterium | reverse complement strand
AGGCCCAGATTCTTGCCGCTTTTGGCTACAAAATAGACAGTGGGGTCTTACAAGGAATTTAGAGCCAACTTACTGTTGTGCTTATGTTTCTGGCATTTTCACCTCGGAGAAGTCTTAAACTCCTGTATGAGAATGATTACGGCCATCCATCTCAGCCACTTAGGCGAAACGGTACGCTTACACCTGCCGCACTTAACGGCATCGTCCTGAATTGCTTCGCCACAATAGGCGCAGAGTTTCATGTGCAGCACTCCTCTCACCGAGCCAAGGGAGTGGACTTCTCTGCTAAATAGAAATCATTGTAAGGAGATTCGTCGATGACCTATTTGCAGTCACTTTCTTTAACCGGAATTTCCATAACATAACACCAATCTTTGCCGCGATAGTAATAGTCTATAGTAAAGCCACCTTCAAGAATCCTCTTCCAATAAGGATCGCTACACATACCCTTACGGAGTATAGGTGCCTTCTCAGCAAATAATTTGGATGAATCGAACTCTGTGGAATTATACTTAATAAATGTGTAAAAAAATGTTAATCTTAAACCTGGGCCAATCAGGGTTGAATCTACTCTGGTCTGTCCATTCACCATCTTAGGGAGTGTCTTATTAAAATTATTTAATGTAGTCTGTAGTGAGTTAATTAAGTCAGCTTGACCGGCGTGAACAATTGGACTCCCCAAGTGATAAATAATCATCAGTAAGCTTACAACGATGTACAAATAGAATTTGGCGATGTCCATGTTAACCCTTCGCAAAATAGGGGCCACAGAAAAGGGCAGAGTCTAATCATGTTCCGCACGTTGTTGCTAGTTTGGACGCTTCGCTCGTTTTAGCGAAGCCCCAATTTGTTCATGTATCGCTCGCCCAGCCCAAGCTCCGAGTGCGGCAAATACAAATACTAGGTATGATAGCCCCCCACCTCCTTTAATTCCAAAAAGCTCTTGGATGATCGCGTCAAAAACGAAACCTACGATGAATCCTAATATGCCACCGCAAATAATAAAAACTCGGCCAGAGACACTCTTTCTAGCGGTTGGCCACCCTATACTAGTAGCCAGGAATCCATTACGTTTGCCGTATTCAGCACCTGTGAAATCACCCAAGATAGTGTCCATCCACTTCTGGAAATCGGCCCATCTTCGCGGATAATCCTCGGCGCTTCTACGAGCCTTCTCCGCCGCCGTCGCTGCCTCCGTCTTAGCGGCAGTTGAGGCGTTTGCTTGCCTCGCAAGATCATATTTGGAGCGCAATGCCGGGTTTGAGAGAATTTCCCACGCTTCGTTTATGGCGACCATTCGTTCATGCGTACCACCTCGATCCGGGTGATACCTTAATGCTCGATCTCGGTATGCCTTTTTAATAACGTCTATACTTGCTGATGAAGGTACTCCGAGCGTTCCATAATAGTCTGAAAGCATGGCCTTCGTTCCTTCGCTACGTAAAATTAGAATTTACCTCCGCCACCTTGTTCACCTAATCTGCGATCTATATCAATGCGAGGATCAGGGTTAATGCTGTCCCTAAGTTGTGCGTCAGGATCGACCGAATACTCTAGCTGGTCACTCGGATCACTAAGATCATATTGATATCTTTCACCGGAGCTTCCTTCGTAGCGGTAATTCGGGTTGCCTTGCTGGTCGTAAGGTTCTTGGTTGTAGCCATCGTCATCATTGAACGCCAATGTAGTTCCTGGCCGGAGGCAATTGGCGAGCTTGAAGTCGCTGGTGGGAACAAGTGGACCCCTCTCGCGCTCACGTTGCGACACATGTTGCAGCAGCAACGTATCATTCCGCTTTTGGAGGGCCGTAAGCCGGGCACTGCTGTCACAAAACTTCATTGCAAAAGCAGCGGGTGAGGTAAGGACAAGTACGACTAAGAGTGCTATGGCAATCTTCATGGCACGTTCTCCTTATCTGCGTCGAGGCTTGCAGCATGATTATTGAGTTACATACACCCGCGGGACATGGGCCGCCCCCCGAGGGGCTATATAGACATTTTCAGAATGGACCTCATTGCTCGACCTCTGAACGTGATGGTCGATTCGTCATGGTGCGCTGGGGTACGGTGAAGATGTGGGCTGGCTGCCCACCGCAAATAAATAGATTACCACCGTTTCAGGGGGTGTCAATAACGAAATTTGCGGATTCCGTTACATTATGCGCTGATCTGCGCCCGCCATGCCGACGCTCAGGACCGGGGAGAGTATTTTCAAAAAATCAGTCGCCGGTCTGTACGCGGGGATAGCGCCACCACCTGCCCGCGCACGGCTGACGATTATGAGGGGTGCCTGGGTCAGACGCGCAGATGGCTTGGGAGGTAAGGCATGCAGTGCTTTCATTTATCCATGGTGAGAGCGTGCGGTACGTACCCGGCAGCGGGAGATGCACGCGCGACGCGGTGGACGGTCCGACGTGCACACTGACGGACAACATGCACACATGCGCACAGCGGCAAGATCGTCCGCGCCAGCGTCCGCGCGTTTGTTGATGGTGTGCGCCGGGACGTGACAGAGGCGAGGGATGTGGACGCCGCACACGCGTGCATGGTCGGCGTGCGCACATGCGCATAGTGAGTGCGCCCCCTTCCGGCTTTCGCGCGCGGCGCGGTGTCCCGGCGGGTGCACGTACAGCATGCAACCGGCGCGCTGCATAGCCGGGCTGCGCGCATCGGCATTGGAGTGTGGCGACGCCAAAACGGCGGTGAACGGGGGCAAACGCACGGCTGCGGCGGCCGGGCGCGTGTGCGTATACAGGCGGAGATACTGCACGCAGTGACCGCATGCAATCGGGGCGATCTGCATCCGGGCAGGCCAATCAGGACACCTTGAGGTGGCGCTACCGATTCCTTTATTCCTGTAGTTGCGAAATTATTTCGCGCATGGGTTTATGGGAACACGGGCGGCCGGGAGCAACCTGGTCGATCAGTCGTGCAATATTTTCATTGGGATCAAGAGCACGGGGATAAAGCGCACTCAAATGGCCCGCATGTAGTTTTTTCTTCCCGAAATTTATTTGCACCTGTCCAGTTCGGGCATTTGACTCAATTCTATAGCCCTGCTCACGCGCAACCCGGATAATCTCATTTATGAATTGTTCTCTGTCGATCATGGTCTAGACCTCGAATTCCTCCCTAATCCGCTGGGATGTGACGACGGGGCATATTATCGGGGATAAATGTCAGTACGTAAAGAAGTATGATGTGGGTGAGGGCGCGGGGGTGTCGGTAGCAACCGCGACAATGCGGACGATTGACGATCCTAACCGTGGCGTGTCATCCATCGGCCACTGTGGGGGCGAATGTGCGGGAGCAGGG
>JAJZKY010000709.1 GCA_021803885.1 Planctomycetota bacterium | reverse complement strand
TCTCTGTGCTGGGCATGATGGTCGCTTGAGCCGCAGCGAGTAGGCCAGCGTGCTGACTCCATAGATCGCCAGCCAGAGGGTGAAGGCTGGCGGCAAAGCGTGCAGCGAGAGCGTGACGGCGGCGGCCAGCGCCAGGCCCAGCACAGCTCCGGTGGGAATGCGCAGGTCGCCTGCGGCGAAAGGGCGCGTGCGTTTGCGTGGGTGCTGGCGGTCGGCTTCGATGTCCAACAGGTCGTTCAGAATGTAGGTGGCCGAGGCCACGCCGCAGAAGCAGAGAAAGGCCATCAGTTCCACTGCGAAGGCCGGGCCGCGCAGCTTGTGCGCCAGCAGCAGCGGCAAAAATAGCAGCGCATTTTTTGCCCACTGATGCACACGCAAGGTGCGCATCAGCGTGCGGATGCGGGGAGCGCGGTCCAGAAAAACCTGCGGCCGGGGTGCAGCAGGGTTTTCACGGCGGCGCAGCCCATGAATGCGCTGCCGCAATCCACGGGCGGGATTGGCCAACAGCGCCGTGGCGGCTGCGCGTAACAGCGGAACGTCGGCGTGACTGTTACCGATGTAGTCGAAGCCCTGTGGACCGAAGCGTTCCTCGAGCTGGAGCAATTTTTTCTTGCCCGTCAGGTTGGTGGTGCCATCGCTGGCCAATATGGATTGGAAGAGGCCCGTGTGCTGGGCCACGCGCTCGGCCAAGCGATGATCGGCACCCGTGGCCAGCACCAGGGTGCGTCCGGCGGCGGCTTGTTGGCGCAGGTAGAGCAGCACCGCTGCGTTATACGGCAGGTGCGCGGGATCGGGCAGGGCCTGCTCTGCCAATTTCGCTTTGAAGTGCGCGCGTCCCCGCAACAGCCAGAAAGGGGCCTGCACAAAGCGTCGGGGCGCTTGATGCGCCAGTGCGCAGAGCGAATCCGAAAGTGTGTCGCTCTTGACCAGGGTTCCGTCCAGATCGACGCAAAGCACAGGCGCGCCCACTGCGTTCGATTGTGCGTCGGCTTTCGGAAGGCTCATCGCGTCCATCGTTGGAGTGGTTGGAGAAATCGAGTGGATTTCCTTCGCAGCTGCGCGCGGCGAAGCGCTGCCGGTACGGACAGCGTGCGTCCCCGGCGATCCAGCGCAGGATTGACTCATGGTACAACACGTTTGTCTCCAGCGAAGTATGGCGGTGGAATTCCCAATTTGCGGCGTGCGCCTGCGCCGGGCTGGAAATACTTTCCCCAGCCAACGAATCCGTTTCTATACTGGGAGCGGGCCAGCGGACTGTCTTGGCCCGTGTCGTAGCGCGGGGCGCGGAAACTTTTCTGCCCCGGAATGCGTCTTGTGTAGGGGCGGAGTCTACGTCCTGCCTCGGCAAGTCGGCCAGAAAAAATCTGCAATAGGACAAATACAAGCGACCATCATGCCCAGCACAGAGATTCCCACGCCCACATACCCCCAACCGGGTTCCGCTCCGGATTCGCAACGGCACTCCGATGGCCCAGCCGCAGGAGGGGGCGCGCCGTGGGATCCCGATCCGAAGCCGCATGGCTGGGTGCGGGCGCTGGTGGCGCTGCTGATTGTCGCCGCAGTCGCCGGAGCGATTTGGCGCATTGCCACCGCACGCAGTGAAAAGGACAAGCAGGCCGCCGCGCGTGCCGCCCGTATGGCCGCATATATGAAGGTCCCGGTGCAGGCAGCCGTGGTGGCACGCCGCACAGTGCCCGTGTATCTGGATGGACTGGGCACGGTGACCGCCTATTACACAGACACGATCAACACACGCGTGACCGGGCAGATTTTGCAGGTGAATTTTCGCGAGGGCCAGGATGTACACAAGGGCGATCTGCTGATCGTCATTGACCCGGCTCCATACAAGGCTGCGCTGGACCAAGCCAAGGGTCAGCTTGTGCGCGATCAGGCGCTGCTCGATGATTACAAGGTTGAGCTGGCCCGCTATCAGGGCCTGTATCAGGAGGGTGTGTACTCCAAAGAACAACTCGACGCGGAGCAGGCGCTCTACGGCCAGTATGTGGGCACGGTTGAGACCGACCAAGCCGCCATCGCCACCGCGCAGGTCAACTTGGATTACTGCTACATCCGGTCCCCGATTGATGGCCGCGTGGGCTTGCGCTTGGTGGATCCCGGCAACATTGTGCAATCGACGGCGACCACGGGAATGCTCATCATCACGCAGATGCGGCCCATCGCGGTGGACTTCACTCTGCCCGAGGATGACTTGCCCAAGGTGCTGCCCCGGATGCGCAGCCGCGCAGGGTTGATGGTCGATGCGTATGACCGCTCTTCGCAACAGCATTTGGCCACAGGCAAGCTACTCACCGTGGACAATGAGATCGATCCAACAACGGGAACGGCCAAGTTTAAAGCCATCTTCCCGAACGAAAATGAGAGCCTGTTCCCGGATCAATTCGTCAACGTGCGTCTGGTGATTGACCAGTTGCCCAACGCCACCGTGATGCCTGCCGCCGCCTTGCAACACGGCCCGGACGGCGATTTCGTCTTTACCGTGCAGCCGGACAATACCGCCAAAATGCAGCCAGTGCATGTGGCGCTGACCGAAGGCTCGATTCTGGTGGTCGACAAGGGCGTTGCGCCCGGCGAAAAGGTCGTCATTGATGGCGCAGAAAAACTGCGCAATGGCAGCAATGTCGTCGCCAGCGTGGCCAGCGATGCCGATGCCTACAAAATGAAGGCGCAGGGAACTACGCTGTGAGTCCATCGCGCATCTTCATCGAGCGGCCTGTTGCCACGACGCTGCTGATGGCCGCCATTTTTCTGGCGGGCCTGATCGCCTACACGCAGTTGCCGGTCTCGGCGCTGCCCGAGGTCGACTACCCCACAATTCAGGTCACCACGTTTTATCCCGGAGCGAGTCCCGATGTGATGGCCAGCTCCGTGACTGCGCCGCTGGAGCGCCAGTTCGGCCAGATGCCCGGCCTGAATCAGATGACCTCGATCAGCTCCTTTACCGGATCGGTCATCACGCTGCAATTTGATCTGAACGAGAACATCGACGTGGCCGAGCAGGAGGTGCAGGCGGCCATCAACGCCGCAGGAACCTATCTGCCCGTCGACCTGCCCAACCCGCCGATTTACAGCAAGGTGAACCCGGCGGACTTCCCCATTCTTACGCTGGCGCTCACCTCCAACACGCTGCCGCTGAGCACGGTCGAAGACCTGGCCGACACCATGCTGGCGCAGAAGATTTCGCAACTCTCCGGCGTGGGCCTGGTTTCGATTGCGGGCGGCGAAAAGCCTGCCGTGCGCGTGCAGGCCAACCCGATGGCGCTGGCCTCCTATGACCTGAGCTTGGAGGATCTGCGC
>JAJZKY010000708.1 GCA_021803885.1 Planctomycetota bacterium | reverse complement strand
GAACAAATCCAGGAGTCTTCTTTTCATGCCACTCTCCGTCTTCCTGCGTGCATCCTCGCAGGCAACCGGATAGCAGCCTTCCGCACCTTGCGCATACCGATGCGGTCAAAGTCAGCCCGAGCAAAAATGCTCATCCAATCCGCCATTGTGCGCCCTCGGATGTACTCGCCGGCATCACGCTGTATTTGCTCTTTCCTTGCTTCTACACCGCCGCGTTTCCATCCCTTTGGCAGGTTGTAGCCGTGATTCGTTTGGTGCCGCTCACGCAGCAGAATCAGCCTTGCATCATGGCCGCAGCGGGAGAGCTGTGCCAGGAAACGCTCAGGCAACTCGCGGAGAATCTTCGGGTATGTAGCTATCTCGGGAACCTTCTCAATCCATTCTGCTTTGGTCATTCTGCGCCCCCCCACGGTCGCGCCCCCGGATTATTTGCCATGTACGCATGAATACGCACGAAACACGCATCCAGCATAGGCTTCCAGTCAGGTCGGTTATCGGGGCGCGAGCTTAGAGCCGCAAGAGCTAAAGCCAGTTCCCAATCCTTCTCAAACTCTGCCTGCCCGTAAGTCATTAGGCGCTTGGTTTTCCGAACCTCGTCGGCCCGGTATACGTCGCCCCAATCGAACGGCGTGATGTCTAGATCGCGGCGCTCGGGGAGTCTCATCCGTTTTTGTTCCCCGTAAGGTTAGGCATTGATTCAATCGCCTTCACTGCCATCGCTGCTACTTGGATCAGTTCCTTGCGCAAATCGTCAGCATTGCGATTCTGGCGTTTCTGCATTGTGATAGCCCATACTTCCTGCAATTCCTCCAGCATGACCGCGTAGGCTTCGTGGAGGCTGCGGAAATGTTCGCAATGCACCTTGGCCCGTTCTACTTCGGCGGCAATCTCGGTGAGGATTTCAACTCTAGCTTCGTACATTGGCCGTCTCCTCGCTGAATAGCGTCATGTTGCGTTTCTGTGCGGCGTCCAAGTTCCTCTTTGCCTGCTTCCAGTAGGAAGCCTTGAGTTCCGATCCGATGAATTCCCGGCCCATCTCTAAAGCGACGTAGCCCTCGCTTCCAATGCCGGCGAATGGACTCCATACCGTATCGCCTTCGTTGGACCACATTTTGATGGCCCTCCGAATCACGTCAAGCTGCAGTGGGCAGATATGACGTTCGTCGTCATGCTCTCGTGCCTCTCGATAGGTCAGTGTGTCGGATGGATCAATATCCATCCAGATAGGCGAAGCGTACCGCTGCCAAACTCGCACCGGGAATGTATCGTTCGTGTTGCTCACCGGCTCGGGATTGTCTCCCGGCTTCCGCATGGTAACGAGATAATCAGGAACTCCTTGGCGGCTCATGCATGCGTCTTTTTTAAGTTGCTTGTGAAGCAGACCGAGAGCCTTTGTGCGCTGCATGGCGGTAACAGGATCTTTCCAGATGCACACTTCAGAATGGTATATGAATCCTTCAGCCTCGAATGCGCGAATGATCTCGCCTCGAAAGTCCCGCAGGCCGATGTAACCATCCCGAACCTTGGATGTCGGCAGGTTCATGCAGTGGATCGAGACAAGGCGCCCCGGCATCAGTACGCGAAACTGCTCTTTAATCAGAAAACGGTAATGCTCCCAGAACTCTTCCGTATCCCGTGAATTGCCCATGTCACGCTCGGAATTGGAATAGGTGTACAGGCTTTCAAATGGAGGCGAGTACACCGAATAGTGAATCGAGTCGCTGGGCATTTCCTTCGCCAGTTCCACGCAATCCGCAAGGTGTACGGTCCATCCTTCGCCGGTAGCCACGTCCCGCACATATGGCGCTGAAGTCCGCGTCGATCCCCGCAGATTCATCCGCGTCAGGTCTTGAGTGTTTTCTGCCATTTCTTCGGCCATCTGTTCCGCCTCTCTCTCTTTGCGTTTAAGGTTTTCAAGTACGTTTCCCTCGGTTGTTGCCGCTACGATGTGAACGTGTACTGGCTTCGTCTGGCCAAAACGATAACACCGCCTCACAGCTTGGTAAAAAGCCTCCCAGGAGTCGCTAATGCCGACAAAGATCACATGGGAGCATACTTGAAAATTCAGTCCAAAGCCACAAATAGCTGGCTTGCTCACGAGCTTCTGAATCTTGCCTTTTGCAAATGCCAGCATCTTGAATTCCTTATCCTCCGCATCATCCGAACCTGTCAGTTCTACTGCGCCACTCACGGCATCTGTGAGTGCTTCGCTTTCGGCATTCAAGTTACACCAGAGCAACCATGATTCATCCGGATTCGCTGCGACTATCTCTGCGGCTTGCGAAACGCGATCTTCAACCGTGGAACGACGCGCCGCGATACGTTCGCCGAGTGTCTCCGCTGGCAGAGCAAACAGCATCCCCTCTGTTGGCTTTTCGACCTCAACCAAATGCTCATGATAATGAAGCGGAGGAAGAGCAAAACCATCGTCCGAATAGCCGATGTCGGACGGCTTCCGCATGGAGACCGCCCAAGAGCACACCCACTTCCAAAACTCACTTCTGGCATGGCCCTTGAGCCTCCACTTCTGCGTCTCACCGCCGTCATGGACAAAGAACATGGCGAGCATTTCCTGGGCCGTCATGATGCCTAGAAACTCTGAATGATTGCCGAGTTCCATGTAATCGTTCGGGGCAGGCGTCGCGGTAGCTGCAAGCCGGAACGGTGTTTCGCGGAAGGATTGAATCAGAGCGGAACGAGTCTTCCCGTCCATAGATTTGAGTATGCTCGATTCATCCAGAACCACTCCGGCGAAGTCCGCAGGATCAAACCTATCAAGACGTTCATAGTTTGTGACCACTATGGGAGATTGCAACACATCGCCGTGTTCGTGGTAGGCCGCTCCATGAATGCCAAACTTCGGCGCTTCCACGTCCACTGTTTGCTTGCCCACCGCCAGCGGCGCCAAGAGAAGCACCGGCCTTGATGTGTGCTGAGCCACGCATCGAGCCCATTCCAACTCAATTAGCGTCTTTCCCATGCCTGTGCCGAGAAACACGGCAGACCTCCCCATGCGGAGAGCCCATGAGCATACGTCATGCTGATGGGGGAACATCTTCTCAGACAGATTCGGAATATCGCTGAGGCCAGACGGCTCGATGTTGAACTGCTTCCTCTCCAGAAACTCTTCGTATGTCATGCTCGCGCTCCTTGTCTCATACGTGCATCTATTGCATGGCTCACTTGCCCCTTCGTAGCGTTCGGAGGAACATCAATCTTTAGCTGCTTGCATTTCCACAACTGTGCAGGCGTAGGCGGATCATTGTGCCAGCGTGCTTCACGCTTCAGCAGTGTTCCGACTCCTCCTGAATCCTG
>JAJZKY010000707.1 GCA_021803885.1 Planctomycetota bacterium | reverse complement strand
CCCACTGCCTATACACCAGCCCTTCAGCAGGACAAGAAGATCCTCCCTCCGCCGCGCACACCAGCCTTCGAGAGGAAGTTTTTCCAAATCAGCCCTCCCCCGAACGCCACACATGCGGATTCCGGTCCATGTGGGCAGGTGATTCCAGTGGATGTGGGCACCGAAAACGCTCTGATGTGGGCACCGATTCCGTTGTGATGTGGGCAGGATATCCGAGTTTCACCGTAATTGGTGCCCACATGGCGTAATGGGTGCCCACATGGAATGGAACGGCTGCCCACAAGCAGCGTAATTGGTGCCCACATGGAACGTAACGGTGGCTGTGGGCAGAGTTGGCGGAGCGGCGTTGGTAATCCTCGGCAGATGTTTTCCTGAAGGCAAAGGAGAACATGTTGCCCGAAAGACGGTTACCAATGAGAAAATCGCGCGAAATTCTACGTCTCCACTTTGAGTCACACCTGGTTCCGGGCCAGATTGCCTCGATTTGCAAGGTCAGCAGGAGCACCGTCCAGCGGTGTCTTGAGCGGCTGCGAGCGGCGGGACTGAGTTGGCCGTTGCCAGCCGAGCTGGACGATGCGGCGCTGGAGCGGCGCCTGTATCCACCGCCGGTGGCGTCGCCGGAGCAGCGCATGCTGCCAGACTGTGCGGCGATCCACAAGGAGTTGAAGAGTCGCCAGAACGTGACGCTTCAGCTTCTGTGGGAGGAGTACAAGCAGGCCAATCCAGAGGGCTATGCCTACAGCTGGTACTGCGAGCTGTACCGCGAGTGGCGGCGCCAACTGGACGTGGTGTTGCGGCAGGAGCACCGCGCCGGGGAAAAGATGTTCGTGGACTACGCCGGTCAGACGGTCGCGGTGACGGACCCGAAGACGGGCGAAGTTCGTCAGGCGGAGGTGTTCGTGGCGGTGCTGGGAGCCAGCAATTACACCTATGCCGAGGCCACCTGGACGCAAAACCTGTGGGACTGGACGCACTCGCACGTGCGGGCCTTCGAATTCTTCCAGGGCACCAGCCGTCTTGTCGTGCCCGACAACCTGAAGTCCGGGGTGAAGGCGCCCTGCTACTACGAGCCGGAGTTGAACCGCACGTACGGCGATCTGGCGGTCCATTATGGCGTGGGCATCCTGCCGGCGCGGCCATACCGTCCACGGGATAAATCCAAGGCGGAGGTCGGGGTTCAAGTCGTTCAGCGGTGGGTGCTGGCGGCGCTGCGCAAGCGGCAGTTCTTCAGTCTGGCGGAGTTGAACGAGGCCATCCTGGAGTTGGTCGTCAAGCTGAACGAGCGGCCGTTTCGCAAAATGGCCGGCTCGCGAACTGAACTGTATCGCCGGATCGACCGCCCGGCACTGCAGCCTCTGCCGGCCGGGCGGTTCGAGTACGCGGAATGGAAGCGGGCGCGGGTCAACCTGGATTACCACGTTGAGGCGGACCAGCATTACTACAGCACGCCATATCAGTTGGTCGGCAAGGAGGTGGACGTCCGCAGCACGAGCAGCACGGTGGAGATCTTCTATCAGGGCAAGCGCGTGGCCAGTCATCTGCGCAGCCGCCTGGCGCACAAAGCGACGACGGATGCGGGGCACCGTCCGAAGTCGCACCAGCATTATCTGGAATGGACGCCGACGCGGATCATCCAGTGGGCCGGCAAGGTCGGCCCGTTCACGGCGCGGCTGGTGGAGGGCATCCTGACCAGCAAGCCGCATCCGGAAATGGGTTATCGCTCGGCGCTTGGCGTGATCCGGTTGGAGCGCAAGTATGGTGCGGAACGTCTGGAGGCGGCCTCGACGCGGGCGGTGCGGCTGAAGCTGTATCGCTTCCAAAGCGTGAAATCGATGTTGAAGAGCGGCCAGGACCGCGAGCCGCTGCCGGAGTTGGTGCCGATTCCGTTTCCAGTGCAGCACGAGAATCTGCGCGGCCCTGATTACTACGCTTCCGTAGCGACTCGTCGGGAGGTGGGCCAATGCTGAATCAAGCCACACTGGACAAGCTGCACGCCTTGAAGCTGACGGGCATGGCGGCGGCCTATGAAAAGCAACTGGAAGAGCCTGAGGCACGGGGTCTCAGCTTCGAGGAACGCTTCGGAATGCTGGTCGACAGCCACTGGACATGGCGTGAAAACCTGGCGCTCACCCGGCGCTTAAAGAAGTCGAAGCTCTCTTCCGAGCCCTGCGTCGAAGACATCAATTACCGTTATCCTCGACAGATGGACCCGGCCACGATGCGCGGCCTGACCAACTCGCAGTGGGTCGCCAAACACCTCTGTGTGATCTTTAGCGGTCCTACCGGTATCGGTAAATCGTGGTTGGCACAAGCTCTGGCGCAGAAGGCCTGCCGCGATGGCTACAGCGTGCTGTACCGCTCCGCGGCCAAGCTGTTCCGCGACCTGGCGGAAGCGCGGGCCGATGGCAGCCTGGGCCGACTGCTGGACTCGATCGCCCGCACCGATGTGCTGTTGGTGGATGACTTCGCCATGGCGCCGTTGAACGACGGCGAACGGCGCAGTTTCCTCGAAATCTGCGATGACCGCTATGGCCGCCGTTCGACGGTGCTGACCAGCCAGTTGCCGGTTACCAGCTGGCACGCGCAGATCGGCGATCCGACCATCGCCGATAGCATCCTCGACCGTCTGGTCCACAATGCCTATCGCATCGAGTTGGATGGCGAATCGATGCGCGGGAACAAAGGCGTGGCACTGGAATCAAGCGGAGGTCGCTTATGAGCGCCCCTCGGCTGATCCTCAAGCATCCCACTGGCTGGTTCGCCGTGGGCCGCGAGTTCGCACAGGCGATGACGCTGGTCTCCGACGGCGCCTTCAAGCTGTACGTCCACGTGTGTCTGTCGGCCAATCGTCATACCGGCTGTCTGGTGACGTCGCGTATCGAACTGGCACGTGCCATCAGGCAATCGCCGGAAAGCGTCGCCACGTTGCTAGCCGAACTCGAAGACTGTGGCGTGTGCGCGGTAGCCGGCAATGGCAACCCAAATCTGGCCCTCGAAATCAGCGACCGCTTCTGGCCTTACCAGAAACGGCCAAACCCTGGCTGTACGCGCGGAGCGGAAACAGAGTTCGTCAGCAAAGTGCGTGCGCTGTTCCTGGCCCCAGCTTGCGTCCAGGCCAGCTTCTCTGCCGCCGACGAGAAGATCGCAATCCAGCTTCATCGCCGCGGCGTCCAGTTGGAGCAAATGGCGCGTGCCATCCTGCTGGGCTCGGCCCGCAAATATGTCTCGATGATCAACGCCGGAGTCAAGGCTCCCATCACCAGCCTGCAATACTTCGCCGATGTCATCGACGAAGTGATCCGCTCGCCCATCCCGGAAAGT
>JAJZKY010000706.1 GCA_021803885.1 Planctomycetota bacterium | reverse complement strand
GCATCGTGCATGCGGATGTTCACATCCCAGCATGACTATCCTTCAGGCTCATCTTGTATTGGAATCAATACCGGCCTTCAGGCTCATCTTGTATTGGAAGAGAGTTTGGTTTGCGCCTGTTTTTTGCGACTGCTACACTGAAGGAGCAGCGACGTCCCTGTGCGGCTGCCACGATCTGACCCCCCGCGAAGGAATCCGGCCTAACTCTGTGGATACGCAAACCCGACATGCAATTAAACACGATGCTCTAATCGACCACGCTCACAGCGCATTGGATTGGCTGGAAGAACATAAGTCACAAGCGATCCTTTTCTCCGTCATCGCGGTCGCCGTATTGACCATTGGGATCAGCAGCATTCTTTTCTACCAGCATCGGCAAGATGAGGCCTCCGTCGCGTTTGGAGCTGCGATGGATATCTACAGCGCTCCGGTGAACCAGCCGGATAACCCCGCTGAACCTGGAGTACGGACCTATCCCTCTAGCACTGCGCGGGCCAAAGCCGCGAATGCAGAATTTTTGAAGGTAGCTGACAGTTTCGGTTCGACCGATGCAGGCAAAAACGCGCTCTACTTCGCTGGCCTGACCTATATGGAAATGGGCAACACCGCTGCCGCAGAAACTACGCTAAAAAAAGTTGTGAACCATGGGGACAGCAACCTGGCCTCTCTCGCAGACATGGCGCTTGTCAGCCTTTATCGCCAGAACGGCAGAACTTCCGATGCCATCAACTTGCTGAAACATCTCGTCGCGCATCCTACGACTGCTGTACCAGCCGGTCAATCGAACCTGGAGCTGGCCAGCATCTACGAAAAGACCAATCCTGGGCAGGCTAAGAAAATCTATGCGCAGTTGAAGGACAAGGATACGAAGACTACGGCCGGCCAAATCGCCGCGCAAAAGCTGCAACAGATGCATTGAAGGGTTTTCGCACTGCAGTTCTGTACTATGGCGTGTTAACACTATCGTAGTGCCTCGACGATAAGCGCGAAGTGAACGAAGGCAAGGAACATGACATCGAGTTTGTCGAAACGAGAGAAGATGCGGCGGAAGCCCTTGAGCCTGCGGAAGAGTCGCTCGATCTCATTGCGTTTGCGGTAAATGGCCTTGTCGTACTGCCACGGTTCCAGGCGGTTGCTCTTGGGCGGCACCACCGGAATAAAGCCGAAATCCAAGGCCAGTTGCCGGGTCTCGTTGTCCTCATAGGCGCGGTCCATAATCAGATGGAGCGGCGCGGGCAGCGGCCCCAGACCGGCCAGCAACTCACGACCCGCTTTGGCGTCGGATGCCTGGCCGGGCGACAGGGCAAAGGTTATAGCCGTTCGAGCATTCGCGGCAACCATATGAATCTTGGTGGTCCATCCGCCGCGGGACTTGCCGATGGCTTGCGGGCCGTTTTTTTTAACGCTCCGGTGCCGTCGGGATGCACTTTGACGACGGTCGAGTCCAGCGAAACGGCCTCGATGCGGATGCGCACAATCTGCTCGCGCTGCAACTTCTCGAAGATGCTGTCGAGCACGCCGCTCTTGGCCCAGCGGTTCATGCGGGTATAGATGGTGTGCCAGTTGCCGAAGTGCTTGGGCAGCCCGCGCCACTTGCATCCCTGCTCGGCCACATACAGAATCGCGTTCAACACGCTCAGGTTCGACAGGCTGACGTTGCCACGCTGACGCGGCAGAATCGGCTCAATTCGCTGGTACTGCGCCTCGCTGATCTGCATATTTCCATCATAACAGAAAAACACGGATTAGTGTTAACACTCCCTAGCAGGGAACCCAGCATTAGCAGGATTTTAGAGGTAAGGACGTCCAGCAAGAGATCATGTCTCGGCTGGGTGGCGGGAGCGGAAACTTGGGCAGGTGTGATGCTCATACTATCGTTTGGTATCTTCGCCTCCACGTTCACGTCTTTCGCTTGAGTCCGCTTGCGTGATGGAGGCCCACTAATTTACCTGGGTATCTATCGCAAGCGGGTTGATTTGTTCAAGGCCTTTTGCGGCCAGCAGCACAGTGAAAGCTTCTTTATTCGGAGTGTCCATCATGCCTGGCTGCTGATACTCAGGGATGATCTCTTTCACCTTCTGCCGGATCGAAACGGCACTCCCATCCAGAAGTTTCGTCAGTTGCTGGAGTTGAATTTTCAAATTGGGCCAGTTCACGATTCTACCTTTGGCCATGCGAAGCCCATCGATAGACGTCGGCACCATTTCTTCATCGCCGTAGAACAACTCCTCGTAGAGCTTCTCTCCTGGGCGCAATCCGGTGTAGTGGATGGGGATCTCCGCTTCCGACTTGCCGCTGAGACGCAGCAGCATCTTCGCCAGATCGACAATTTTGATGGGTTCGCCCATGTTGAGGACATAAATCTCCCCATTCCCCCCGATAACCGAAGCCTGAAGCACCAGAGATACGGCTTCGCTAATGGCCATAAAAAATCTCGTCATTTCAGGATGCGTAATGGTTATGGCATCCCCTCGCGCTATCTGAGACTTAAAAGTTGGCACCACGCTGCCCTGCGATCCCAGAACGTTCCCGAAGCGCACAGACATGCATTTCAACCTGCCGACCGGGCGTGACGCGACAAGCAGCTCGCCGATGCGCTTCGTGCATCCCATAAAGCTCGATGGGTTTACGGCCTTGTCGGAGGAGATCAGGACAAAGCGATCGCATCCAGCTTCCTCGGCAATCTCCAACAGTTTCCAGAGGGCAATCACATTGTTTTTGGTGGCCTCTGCGACGTTGGCCTCGACAAGCGGTACATGCTTGTAGGCTGCGGCGTGGAATATCACCTGCACATGGTTCTCGGTAAGCACTTTTTTCATGGTGCCTGCATCTGCTGCATCGGCCATCCAGAGGTGAAACTTCTTTTCACAAGATGCATCGGTCAAAGCCTCCAGGCTTTCGCCGAGATGGAACAGAGCGGTCTCGTCCCGGTCGATGCAGATAAGTTTTTCCGGATCGCACTGTAAGATTTGGCGGCACAGCTCGGAGCCAATGGAACCGGCAGCCCCTGTGACCATAACGACCTTGTCCGCAAGGAACTCGATGACGGGTGCCAGATCGAGTTCAACTTTGTCGCGGCCGATAAGATCATCCACGTCCGTATCTTTGAAGGTGTTCACCGATACTCGTCCTGAAAGGATGTCACTAAGAGACGGGACGCTACGAAATCTTACTTTTGTATCGGAACATATCTGCACGATGCGGTTCAATTGTGACTTTGTTGCAGAGGGGATTGCAATCAGTACTTCTTGAATGTCATGATCGCGGGCCAACTCAGAAAGCTGGTCGATGGTTCCGACGACAGGGACGCCATGAACGCTGGTA
>JAJZKY010000705.1 GCA_021803885.1 Planctomycetota bacterium | reverse complement strand
AGGTATCACTGATTGGCAGCCATCGCCGGATCGATACTTAGAGACCGTACTCAGGAGGTCTGTCCGTGAATCGTTTCTGTGCGCGCATCTTCGGTGTCACCCTGTTCGTTTTTCTTTTTTTGACTATGGCTGTCCAACCTGTCAGGGCACAGCAGGATCAACCCGCGCATGTGTTCCATCGGGGGATTCCCGCTGGGGATACCTGTTCCACCTGCCATAAGGCGATTTACGACCAATGGAAAGCCAGCCCCCATGCCGCCAACGGTGTCGAATGCACGGTGTGCCATAACGAGCCAGCATCCAAGGACTTCGCGGGGATGCCGGCGTTAAGCACATGCGCCACCTGTCACGGCGATCAGGTGGCACAACTGAAGTCTGATCCATTCATGAACGGCAAGACGTGCGTGAGCTGTCATCAGGCACACATCTTTGTGGAGCACAAGAAGGCGGCCCCGGCAGGCAAGTGATCGCGATTTCCAGGGGTGGGGAGTTTTCAACTCCCACTCAAGCCGACTGAGGGCTTGAATGGGGCACCCGGCAGGGTCATATCCAGGCGGGAAGCGGCGTTGTTGCGGATTCGGTGCCGGAGAAAGAGTTTGAAGAGAGCGTTAACAAGGCCAAAGCCGTGGTGCGGGCGATTGAGAGGGCGAGAAACCAATAGTGTGTAACCGCACCCACTCAAGCCAACCCGTTCGACTACGCTCAGGGTGGGCTTGAATGTGGCACCCGGCCTGAATTGATCTTCATCCCCCAAAAGCCACGCGACCGTAGATCGAATGTGACATCACAAATTTATCCTCTCAAGGAAGAACATGAATCGCAGACAGTTTCTAGTTGCTCTGGGTAGCACTGCCGCGGTGCATGGCGTTTCCGCTGGCAACCTGGCCGCACAGGAGGGTATGCCGTCCGATGGAGCCGTAGTGTCGCTCAGAAGCGGCAGCAGTATGCTGGATCTTTTTCCCGGCGCCGATGGATACGGGATTGCCCTTTTCACCTCCATCAACGGCACGATGGAGCGAGTGGCATATTCCCCATACCCCGTGAGGATGTTTTACGGAACACGAACGATCGAGAGCCTTGTCAATGTAGCGTTTCACCACGCAAGCAAGACAAGAAGCGGAATGACAGCGAATGCAGTGTTCACTGATAAGCGATCAAATCAATGGGAGGTCACATTTCTTGCGGCGTGTACTGCGAATGACGGATTCCTGTGCAGTTTTGATTATCGACTCATTCACGGAGCAGCAAAAGATGTTTTCTTTGAGCACTCACTAACTCCTCACATGCCGGTTAGCTGTGAAGAAACCTACGTTCTGATGCCTGGGCTGCTATACGACGGCAATCGCAAGACAATTCCCTCAAGTCCAAAGGAGATTCCACAGCTTACTGCGGCAGAAAACTTTCAGGTCGATACACCAATCTTCACGCTGTCGATTCCGGTTGCGGTCTTTCATGAGAAGCGCAGTGGCAAGACGCTGATGTATCTCACAGAGACGACGACTCAGCTCGATATGTCGGGCTTCTGTTGTGTGGCACGTGGCGATGACCACCGCATCTCGATAATGGCACCGTGTTATCGCGAGAAGCATTATCTCAATCACCGCTACGAGCCGACGACGCCGAAAGGCGCAACGGTGTCGGAGGGGATGCGTTTCAGCGTTCCTGCCAGTTATTTTGCCATGGTATGTCCGGACATCATTACCTTGATTGCTGCATTGCAGCCGATTCGCCAGGCGGTGCGGCCGCATTTCCAACGCGAAAACAAGCTGCCAATCTCCGAGGCCGCCGCGTTGGTGCAGGACAACTTCAACAAGCGGATGTGGGCTGAAGGCCGCGAGAACCAGTTCTACATCAATGCGATGGATCCGGAGTATGATTTGGCCGAGTCGGGGGTTGCTGGACTCCTTCCCGTCTGGCAGTTGAGCGTAGGCTGGGGCTCGGGAGTCATCACGGGTTATGCCATGTTGAAGCTGGGAAACGATCTGAGCTGCAATCGATCTCGAATCATGCTCGATCGAATTGCTGCCAGCGGTATATCGCCGTCCGGGCTCTTCTGGTCGACATATGCAAATGGCAAGTGGGACCCTATTTTCAACAATAGTTTGTTTAACCAGCACATGCGCATGCCCGCAGACGCCACGTTTTATTACTTAAAAGCCATAGCGCTCGAACGCGGTCGAGGGCTATGGCACCCTGAATGGGAAAAGGCAACGATTAGTAATCTCGATGCTTTTGCCAAACTGTGGATAAAGCACAAGGACTTCGGCCATAAGGTCGATCGCAACACCCTGGCCATTGTGGTTGCCGGCACCGCGGCGGGCGCACTTTGCATTGGAGGCTTGGCACTGGGCGCGAAACTTCTGGACACTAAGGAGTATCTCGCGGTCGCACAGCAGGCAAGCGAGGCCTTTTATGAGCGATATGTGCGAACAGGGTGGATCGTCGGCGGACCTCTTGATATCCCGAACGCCCCAGATTCAGAGTCAGTCACAGCACTGCTTGAGAGTTATGTGACCATGTACGAAGTCACGAAAGATCGAAAGTATCTGCAGTATGCGTACGATACGGCACAGCATCTCTCCACTTGGATTGTCGCCTACAACGCAACTTTCCCCAATGGCACGTTTTGCGAGAAGGTAGGACTTCAGACCGTCGGCGGCGTACTTGCAAACTCACAGAATCACCACATTGGACCTTCCTTCTGTACAAACTCGGGCAGCGCCTTGCTGCGGCTGTATCAATACACCGGCGAGACTCTACCATTGCATCTGCTTCAAGATTGCATCAGCGGTTTGCCGCAATACGTATGTTCCGGTAAAGAGCCGTATAAGGAGATGAAGCCAGGAATGGTGTCCGAGCAGTTCAGCATGTCCGATGAAGTGCGCGCTCGGGGTGGTACGTGGGAGGTTTGCGCAAGTTGGCCCGCGACGTGCGTGTTGTTGAGCGCGGGCGAAGTGCCGTCGGTTTATGTAGAGCAAAAGACAGGAGTCTGCGCGATATTCGATCAAATTGACGCGAGTTTTGATGCAAAGAGCCAAAGGCTGCGCCTTTCGAATCCCACCACCTATCCAGCAAAGATTCGTGTCCAGAGAAGTGGCGGAAGCGACCTGAACCTAGTCCTTACCGTTGGCGAGTCTAAGACCGTCTCACTTGTGAGCACGTGAATCGATCACTCCGCTCGTTTGTTATGAATCGCCAACGAGCTCGGGTGCTTCAGCAAAGCGCTTTAACAAGCGGAAATGCAAGAGTTCAATGAGTCTTAGGATGTGTATATGAATAGCATTTACAACTAGCTTTGGATGCGGGGATGGATCGTGTAGTTCCATTCGCCAT